>JBAXJV010000384.1:0-2981 GCA_037137675.1 bacterium
GCACAAGCCGCCACGGTGGCTGCCGGCGTGAAGTCGGCCACCACGCGTATTACTCTGCCGACCATGCCGTCCGGAGCGCTGCATGCTTCTGCGCCTAAAACCATCCGTCTTACCCGCCCCGGGGTTCGTACCGCCGCGCCGAGTTTGTCGCCAGGTATTTCAGCCATGTCGGCATCGGGCCGTATTGCTGTTGCCATCCCGGTTTCAGAAACGGCCAAGCGGCAGACCTCGCGTATCCCGCTCGAAGCCGCCATGGTCGTGCCTGACGTGGCGCCGGAAGCATCCGACATGCCTAAGACTCTTCGTCTTAAACGCCCTGACGAAGAAGAGAGCTATGGCAGTCTTGAGCCATCAGCGGAGGAGGGCGCTGCGACGGAGCATACACCGCCGGATGCGCCACAGCCAACGCAGCGCAAGACGATCCGCATCAAACGTCCGACTGGCAAGAGTATTCCGCTTGCGGTGCCGCGCAGTATGGCCGTCGCCCGTATCGAAGCGGAAGCTGCCAATCGGGTGTCGAGTGAGCCGGACGAACAGATCGGCGTTTTATGGCCGATTCTGGCGGCTGTCGCGATTGTCGTCGTTTGCGTTTTGACTTACGCCCTCGCGGTGCAGGCCATGCCGGCCTGGGGCCTTAGTTTCCCAGGGCAGGTTGTTTAGGCGGCAGATCGCCAGGCTAACGGTTTTTCAGCTTATCCATATTGAACAGTCCCGCACAACTAACGGAGCAAAAATTATGAGTGATAATGTCGTCCAGATTACTACTGCCAACTGGCAAGCCGAGGTCATCGAGTCTGCTGTCCCGGTGGTTGTGGATTTTTGGGCCGAGTGGTGTGGGCCTTGCCGCATGCTCGGGCCGGTGGTTGAAGCGCTTGCCGTTGAAATGGGCGACAAGGTCAAGTTTGGCAAGTGCAATGTGGATGAAAATCAAGACGTTGCCGGGAAGTACGGCATTCGCTCGATCCCCACACTGCTGGTTTTTGATAAGGGCGAGGTTAAAGGCCAGATGGTCGGCGGCATGACCAAGGCCATGCTAAAAGAACGGTTGGCCGGTTATCTCTGATGCAGTAGCAACCTGCAGGCGGGCTGAGCGTAATTACCTCAAACCGCCATTACTTCCTTCTCTTTAGCCGCGAACATCGTGTCAATTCTCGCGATTGTTTTGTCGGTGTCTTTTTGCGCCTGTTCCAGTGATTGATCGCGTTCATCTTCGGTGATTTTGACATTCTTCTGCAAGGCCCTGATCCGGTCGTTAGCCTCCCGGCGCACGCATCGAACGGCAATGCGGGCTTCCTCGGAGAGCCTTTTGGCGACTTTGGTCAGGTCTTTGCGGCGCTCTTCGCTCAACTCAGGAATCACGAGCCGGATCACGCGGCCGTCATTCATCGGCGTGACGCCAAGGTTTGCAGCGAGAATGGCTTTTTCAATCGCCGGCAGAGCTGTAGGGTCGTAGGAGTTGATCACCAGCAACCGCGCCTCGGGAGCGGCGATGCCGGCAATGTCACGCAACCGGGTGGGCGTATCGTAATATGAAACCAGCACATTCTCGACCAGACTCGGCGAAGCCTTGCCCGTGCGCAGCCCCGAGAACCCCTCCTGCAGGTGCTGAATGCACTTGGTCATCTTGTCGTCGGTTTCCAGCATTACATCATCGAGAGTTTCCATAGGGTTTTCCTTTATGCTGACTGCTGAATTCGAGCTTCTGAATGATTCTTATGTGTCGGATACGACGGTGCCGATAATTTCGCCCGCCAGAGCTTTTTCGATGTTGCCTTCTTTAAAGAAATCGAAGACCAGGATCGGGATGCGGTTTTCCATGCAAAGCGCAAACGCTGCGGCATCCATGACTTTGAGCTGTTTGCTGAGCGCCTCGCCATAGCTGAGCTTCTGGTAACGCACAGCTTTGGGGTCCTTGAGCGGATCGGAGGAATAGATGCCGTCCACTTTGGTGGCCTTGAGCAGCGCGTCGGCCTTGATCTCGCTGGCACGCAGCGCGGCGGCCGTATCGGTGCTGAAGTAGGGGCTGCCTGTGCCGCCGCCAAAGATCACGATGCGGCCCTTTTCAAGGTGCCGCACGGCGCGTCGCCGGATAAAAGGTTCGGCCACCTGCCGCATTTCGATCGAAGTCTGAACGCGGGTTTCAACGCCGGCTTTTTCGAGCGCATCCTGCAGCGCCAGTGCGTTGATGACTGTGGCCAGCATGCCCATGTAGTCGCCGGTGTTACGGTCAATTCCCCGTTCCTCGCCCGTGGCCCCTCGAAAAATGTTGCCGCCGCCGACAACGATGGCGATTTCGGCGCCCAGCCCGCGCGCAGTTTTAAGCTGGCAGGCAAGTTTGGCAACGACCTCCGGGTCAATGCTCAGCCCGCTGGATTTGTTCTGAAGAACTTCACCGCTGAGCTTTAGCAGCACCCGCTTGTACCGGCTTTTGGGAGTTGTTTCGGTGATCGGCATTGTCATGATCTCCAAGGCGGCGGGTGAATCGTAACGCCGCGCATTTCTGAGGATGCATGCTAACCAATTCCGGATGCCAAGTAAAGCTCGCAGCTTGACTCAAGCCTCTGAAGGTAAGACAGTAGCCCCCACGGTGCGGCGCACAACCGCGTCACGCCGCAAGGAGGATTACGCATGCTTAAACTGCAACGAAGGTTGTTCGCTCTGTGGATGTTAATCGGGCTTGCCATTTCCGCCGGCGCGGCTGTGCTTGGTGACGCCGGGCCGAGGGCGTCGTTATTGACCGCCGAAGACATGCACCGGATCAGTATCGGGGCGGACTATCTTTTGATGAGCCGTGACGTGGAGGTTGGCGGTGCTGTGCAAAAGCTGGAGTTCCAGGCCTACGGCGGCGAGCTGGGCGTGGATGTTTGCCCCTGGCTGACGGCCTTTTTGGGTGCCGGAAGCGATGTAGGGCGTTGCGGTGAAGAGGCCGTCTGGGGTGACAATAAGATGGCCTGGTTTGCCGGATTGCACGCGGATTTATG
>JBAXJV010000385.1:0-2955 GCA_037137675.1 bacterium
CTTCCAGCTTGGGCTGGTCGGTGATCAGAGTCACCTGCACCTTGTCCACAATCTTGCTGTAAAGGTTGTGAATCTGTGCATGGATCATCGTGCCAAAGTGCTTCAGCCGGAATCCGCTGGCGTAGGCATCCTTGCTGATCCTGACCCAGATGATGTCGCGCTGGCTCATGTGGAAGATGCCCATGGCGTAGTTCAGGAAGTCATGAATCTTGCGCTCGATGAGCGGCTCGAAATCGGAGTGCATGGCGCGCCCGGCAATTTCCACCTTGATGCCAAGCGGCATGGAGCCTCCGAGCTTGGCCGTGTCTATATCCGGCCCGACAAGTTCGATCCGGCCGTCCTCGATTTGATCCATTTCGCGCATATGTACAAATTCGAAGGCTGTCGAATACTTCCCGCCGAATTCGACCTGCGTGTCTTCGCGCCGCACGCGTTCACCTTCAAACGCGGCCGAGTAGGAAACCGGGATGTCCAGCTCGGAGACGGAAACTTTGACGCCGCGCACCTCGATGCAGCGTGGCACAAGACTTTTGTGGTCCAGCTCATGCACAACGTGTTCGTAGGTGCAGATGCCGGTGGGCTTGATTTCCGGGATGTTTGTATCGGCAATGATCGGGAAGCCCATGTTAATGGCCCCGGCGCCGGTGGCATATTTGTGGTCGTCAACCTCACCCAGAGTTACGCCGAAGGCAAACACGCGGTTTTTACAGTACTCCAGGCACTTGCGGGCCTGGCCGGCTTTAAGGCCGCCGAAGGTCAGTGCGCCGCGTATGGCCCAGTTAAGCGGGTAGATGCCGCTGACGGTATCACGCCCGTAGGGCACGATGTAGGAGTCCCAGCCCATCTGCACCTTTTTCTCCGCAAGCTGATCAATAATGCTCACGCCGTTCGTGGATGAGCCTACGAAGACCATGATGCTGCGCTTTTGGAATTCACGGACGATGTGCACGGCGGTATCGCTGTCCGGCGCAGCGCCGAGGATCGCGGCGAAGCCCGGCATGCGCCCGTCTACCAGCTGGATGCCCAGCGTGCGTAGAATGGTGTCCGAGAAGAAGCCGTTGCAGCCGGGCTGCGGCTCCTGTGCGTAGAGGTAGCGCAGGACCATGATGATTTCTTCGGAAAGAAGCGTGGCGATGCCGGCATCCAGCGCCGTGCCAAGATAGGGAAACCAAAGGGCGTCGGCGGGCGCCGGACCCAGTAACTCGCGGGCGTGCTTCAGGATGGGCTTCAGCTCGCCGACAGTTTTCACTTCCAACCCCATCAGCGCATTGGCCATGGGTAGATAGTAGGCCGTGTCCGGGAAGCCGATCGGCGTCTGTTCCCCTTTCTCCTGTCGGGCTTTCTCGTAGAAGGCTTCGGCCTGAGCGTAAATATCGTGACCGCCTCGAATCGCGGCGCTGGCTATGATCTTGGACATGAAGCGATTCCTCTCATTGCTTGTTTATTCTTAATCCCCGACTCCACCGTACGTCTCACGGTCTCGCGACGCCGGCATGCGGGGCAGGTCTCCAAGGTTTCGCGCGGCACCGCCGTACGTCCACTCAGACATCCCACTTGCTTCTCTGTTGCGAAATGTTTTCCACATTGCAGGCATGCGATCATCGGCAGTTTGGTATGCAGTTCCTGCATGATCCGCAAATGGCCGTCGTCCTGCATGTGCAGCGCGCCTGTCGGACAGACGTGTACGCAGGCTCCGCATCCTGTGCAACGGCTCGATTCCACCCCCAACGGGCTGGTGACCGCTCGGCGGGCGCCACGGTTGACATATCCGATGGCGGACTGGCCGATCACTTCCTTGCAAACGCGCACACACAGGCCGCACAGAATGCAGCGTTCAAAAGCGGCGGCGCCTTCCGGAAGGTGAAAGCGCGGCTGTTCAGCGCCGTACTCCGCAGCCAGCCTGCGAACCTGCGCAACCCGTGGACATCTGGCTACCAGCAGTTCCAGCACCATGCGTCGCGTCTGCCGCACCCGTGGGCTATTGGTTTCCACAACATCGCCTTCGGCAGGCTGATAAACGCAGGATACTACGAGCCGCGTTCTTCCGCCACGCTGTACATCCACCACGCACAAGCGGCAGGCGCCGTACGGCAGGACAGCCTTATGATCGCAGAGCGTTGGTATGGCAACCCCGTTCCGCTGCGCAACGCGCAGCAGCGTTTCGTCAGCGAAGGCCTTCAGCGGACGGCCATCGATTGTCACTGCTATCTCTTCCGGTTCGCCCATCGCGACTCTCCTCAAAGCACTTCCACAGCTGCAAACTTGCACGCATCCAGGCATGCTCCGCACTTGATGCAACCCGACTGATTGATCGTGTGCGGTTTCTTGCGTTCTCCGGCAATTACCTTTTGCGGGCATTTCTTGGCGCACGCGGTGCACCCGGTGCACTTGTCTGCAAGAATCCTGAAGCTGATCAAGGCTTTGCACACTTTGGCCGGACAGCGGTGATCCTGCAGGTGTGCGCGGTACTCCTCGGGAAAATATTTCAGTGTGCTCAGCACGGGGTTGGGCGCCGACCCGCCGAGTGCGCACAATGAACCATCCGTCGTGGCCTGGCCGATTTCGCGCAGAAGGTCAAGGTCGCCTTGCTTGCCGCGCCCCTGGCAGATGTCCGTGAGAATTTCCAGCATGCGCCCCACGCCTTCGCGGCAGGGCACGCATTTTCCGCAAGACTCATCCTGCAGGAAAGCCAGAAAATAGCGGGCCACATCAACCATGCAGGAGCTCTCGTCCATGACAATCAGGCCGCCTGAGCCCATCATGGATCCGGCTTCCTTCAATTCATCAAACCCGATCGGCATGTCCAGCATGGACTCCGGCAGGCAGCCGCCCGACGGGCCGCCGGTTTGAACAGCCTTGAAGGCCTTGCCGCCCGGTATGCCGCCACCAATATCATAGATCAGCGTGCGGAGGGACATGCCCATCGGGACTTCCACGAGCCCGGTGTTGACCACC
>JBAXJV010000386.1:0-2934 GCA_037137675.1 bacterium
GGAAACGCTTCGCCCCTGCCAGATAGCCGAACTGCAAGCCTATTTCCCGCCCGGCCACTCCGACGGATTCAACAAAACGCAACTGCCGGGAGATGTGTTCATGCCGGGTGATTGTCGCACCGTCATACCAATGGGCATACCCGACCGGCTCCTCAGCGGGAATTTCCAAGGCCGTCTGTAACCGTTGTGCGGCCGCGGCATAGTGCGGATAGGCCGTCTGCCAGGCCTCACTCACCGCCCGGGCGGCATCGGTGAATTTCGGCGGATTAAAGTGATCCCTCGGCGGCAACTGACATTCAATCAAGCGGTCGGTTTTTCCTTCCCGCGTGGCACGGAAGCCGTACCAATTCGGCCACTGCCAGGGCGTCCAGATGCAGGCATCCGACAATATCACATGGGCTTTCTCCAGTTCCTGCCAGGCCTGAAACACCAGGTGTCCCGCCTCCTCACCAAATTGCCGGAGGGCAATCGGGCGGATGTCGGCATCAGGATTGAGAAAGAATTCCCGGCACGCAATCGAGTTTGACCAGATATTTCCGTAAACCCCACCCCAGTGATCGAATACCCCATCGGCCTCGAGGTCACGCCAGCGGCGAAGTTTTGCCCCGATCCCAAACGGAAAATCCTGAATGTCATCCAACCCATGAACGGTGTCATCACCCCAATGGAAGTTGTCGTACCCGATAAAGGTCTGGCGACGTTCCCGACAGACTTGCCGCACCTTGCGAAGAAAACTGTGATTCTGCCGTTCACATTGCCAGCCGTCCTTCTGTGCGGCGAGATAGACGCCACTGTTGGCAGGCAACGCGGCCTGCCGGCCAAGGAACTCTTCACTCTGGCGGTCCCATTCCCATCCGGTCGTCAGCACCCGGCGCCCGGTGGTTTCGATCATAAACCGGATGAACCGGTCCCGTTGCTCGAACAAACTCATTCCCCGGCAACGCGGACAGCTCTGCGGGTCGCAGAAACGCCCGGACGAATCGAGGCCAAAAAGGAAGATGGTTTCAATCTCCGGGAAACTTGCAAAAAAACGTTTACTGAGATCTCGATAATAGTCCTGAACCATCGTGTGGCTGAAACAGAGCACCTTTCCCTCATACGAGCCGGAATCTGACAGCACCTCGGCAGGATAACGGGTTAGAAATTTCTGCCGCCCGGCTTCCGGAACCCAGGGGCCGCCCTGGCAGGGCAACTCCGTAAGCCAGATCATGGCACCAAGGCCATAGTCTGCACAGTCATCCAGCAGCTGACGCAATCCGGCGTGTTGGGTCGCCACCACCGCGGGGTCCACCGCGTCCGGGAATATCGGACTGGTGACATAGCCTTGCATGCGCCGGCGTTCACCCATCCAGTCATGACTGACCAGGCAATGCGTTGCACCCAGCCGGGCAATGTACCGGACATCAGCCCTTGTGGCGCGCGCGCCATCAAAATGCTGGTGGAAAATGCGCTGCTGAAATTGGAACGTTCCCTCGGATTCAAGGGGCAAATTGAACGCGAGCCGATCCTGAAGCTCAAACACCGCCTGCATCAAGCCACGCTGTGTGCTACCAGTCAGATGCAGCACATCTCCTTCCCGTCGCAAGGAAAAGGAATCGGCACCCGTGAAACCTTCAAGATGGGTTTCAATCGCGAGTGGCGTTGTCACGCGGGCCAATTCGGACCGGATTGTTTCTGCCCAGCTCATGCAAATTCAGCGTAATCGGGCATCATCGACCAAACACATGCACGGTCGTGACTTCATCGCCTGGAAGTTTGTTTTTAAAATCCACAATCATCAATTCGTTTGCGTACTTGTCGGCCGCCTCAACCGACGGGTGCGCATCATAGGTGACCATCGGCTTGCCCGCATTCTGGTCATGAATCATGATGTTGAAGCCAATGAAGTCTGTCTTGGAAAAATCCACCTTGCGCTTATTGTTGAAGGCATTGCCGACCCGCAATTGCCAGGCATAGCCAGCGGGTGTTTTTGTCATCCCGAGTTCGCCGGCATGCTGCATGCCGCGCCCGATCCAGGGGATCAATGCCCCGCAAAATCGGGGTTGCTCCCGCACCGTCAAAACCGTCATGTGCACATCATCATCCACATTGATGTCCGCGAACCGCGCCGGCGGCCTGAAGTCGAGCCACAGCGCCACCCCGTCACGAGCCCAGGGCCAATCGCTATCGGGCTGATTATCCTTATCTTCCACCGTGCCGGAAAACAACAGGGCTTTGCCGTGTTTCTCAATCCGCCAGGTTCCAACGTCGAGCGAGCCCGTTACAACACCATTGGTCGGATGCAATACGCGGGTTTTCGCATCGTCCACAATGTAGAGGCTACGCTTGCCTGCCGAGGACAAATCTACAATCACATGCTCGACACGCTGGGTCGTCACAGGCAGCGTCCAACAATATTCCTTTCCGGTCAGTTGCAAGATCTCTTCCACGCGTTTATCGCCGGCGCTCCAGGCCGCTTTAACCGTCATCG
Source organism: bacterium (assembly GCA_037137675.1). GTDB lineage: Bacteria > Verrucomicrobiota > Kiritimatiellia > CAIKKV01 > CAIYGI01 > CAIYGI01. The sequence goes on from JBAXJV010000386.1 coordinate 2,471, forward strand.
GGCCAGAGGATTGCAGCACCAAACAGACCTCATTGGTCACAAAGCGGGAGGCCAGCTTCACCGAGACCGGCAGAACGGGCGGAGGGGACGATAGCTTCCGCTTCCCGGTGGTCAGGGGGCCGGCAAGGTTCAGGTGCTCCCAGAAGGTCCGCGCGATCTGGTATTGGCCAAGTGCCGAGGGATGAACGCCGTCCATGCGAAGGACTTGTTCCGGTGCCAGAGTGCTCTGAAAGGCCTCAAACTCCTCCTGGACCGGCACCCAATAGACACCTTCCGCCTCGGCGACTTCCCGGATGATCTGTGCACACTTCTGCAGGAAATCGCGTGTGCCTTTTAACTCATAAATGCCGGAGTTAAAGCCTTCGTCAGTCAGGGTCGGCGTCATCAATATGACGGCCGCCCCCATCGCCTTGTACTCGCGCGCCTTCGCTGTCATATCCGCGCGGTAAGCATCCAGCGCCGGC
>JBAXJV010000387.1:0-2933 GCA_037137675.1 bacterium
ACGCGCCGCCAAGAAAACCAAAGCCCTCATGATGCACCTAATCGCAGATGCGCCCGGTAATGGGTCAGTGACGTAGGGGAATTATGGTAGGGCGGCATCGCCGAGGCCGCCGAGCGTGGTGCAAGCGGGCGGGGCGTGAATAGCCACAAACGGCGCTCTCGGCGAGAGCGCCCTGCCAGCACGTGACTGACCCATTACGAATATTGAGGGAATGTTTAAGTCGGGCGTTTCGCGGCTGGCTCACAGATTCAGCCGCACGGCCGTGCAGGCGGAGAGCACATCCTCCACGGTAATCGCCCGCATGCAGTGCCAGTGGCGGCAGAGTTTGTGGTAGCCGAAAATAAAGCATGGCGCGCACGGTATGGGGCGCCGGACAATGCGCACGCGTTCGCCGCGCCCGCCCCACTTCATAACATCGCTTGGCCCAAAGAGCACCACGCACGGAGTGCCCAGCGCTTGCGCGAGGTGCGCCGGCCCTGAATCTCCTCCCACGAACAGGCGCGAGTGGCGCAGGACCTGGGCGGTTTGAGCAAGCGTCAACTCGCCGGCCAGTACGATGACGCGGCCATCGGGCAGCTTGCCTGCCGCCGCTGCGGCAGCGGCGCAGGCGGCGCGGTCGCGCGCGCCGCCAAGCAGTACCACGCTCATTCCGCGCTCACTCACGAGCTGACGTGCCAGCGCGCCGTAATTTGCGGTGCTCCACTGTTTGTAAGGGGTGCTTGCGCCGGCATAGATTGCAGCCAGCGAGCCTTGCGCCGTAGCCCGTTCGAGTTGCGCTGCCGCCGCGCCGGGTAGCGCGACGTCCGTGACACTCAAAGCACCGGCCAGCAGATAGCCTGAAGCTGGCACGCCGAGCGGTTCAAAGAGCCGTCCGAACTCGTGACCTTCGTAGCCGTCCATGGCGTACGGCACAAGATGGGTGTAAAGTAGATTACGGGCGGGCGCGATTTTGAAGCCGATGCGGAAAGGCGCGCCGCTGAGCCACGCGATCAGCGCCGAGAAGTGATGGAACTGCTCGGTGTCCAGCGCGGCGTCGTAACGTGTTCGCAGGAGCTGTGCCAGCAACCGCAGCGGCCGCCGGTCGTAAGGCAGCAGCGTCACGTCTAATCCGGTCAGCGACATCACCGCCGCGTTGCGCTGCTCGCAGACAAGGTCAATCGCCACCCGCGGCCAGGCCGCGCGCAGGCGGCGCAGGACGGGAACCAGCAGAATCAGATCGCCCATTCCGCCGGGCCGGATCACGAGCACGCGCTGAAGTGTTTCCGGCGCATTGACGGGCAGGTAGTTTTCGCTGCGCAGCGCCATAAACCTTGTTGCACCGGCGAGCCAGCACAACCCGGCCCCGAAGGTGGCGTCGAGGAATTTCAACAGCCGCGCCGGTCCCGGTCCGGTTCCTGATTGATCACGGCGCCGGCGGGCGCGCAAGGCGAGGATCAGTACGATTGCCACTCCGAGCGCCGATAATGCCCGCCCCGCCCAGTCGCTCCAAAGCGATCCGTAAAACAACTCGACATTTTCGCGCTCCGGATAGACCAGCAGGAAGGTAGGTGTTATGGAATAGACCCGCGCCGCGCCCTTTACTTTCCAGTTCGGGAACCATGAGACTTTGATCAAATGCGGATAGCCAACGGCCGTTGTACGGAAGCGGATGCGATCATCATTAATGTATTCTTCAGTCACAGCCCCCGTCTGCGGTAGATTTACCCATGGACCCAGACGCGGCCCGGCCGTGCGTCCGTCACGGGAGGCGGCCAGAAACTGCCGGTACTCGTCCGGCGACCATGGCCGGCCGGTTTCGGGGAGTATGATATCGCTGCCGGCAGGGACCAGCACCACCGGCTGCTCCAGCGCCGCCGGCACGTAGAGCCAGGCCAGTGCGTCGAGCTTGGCATTGGTCGTCACCGCCGCCACGGGCCAGCGCGGCGGAATCGTCACGTAGTGGCCGTCGTGCGTTTTTAATTCGAAAAGCTCCCAGCCGTTTGTTCCGCGCAGGAAGCTCCAGTCGGGCGAGGCGTGCAAGGCCGCCTGCAGCGTCGGCCAGCGTGCGATGAAGTGCTTGACGTTGAAGAGTTGCAGGTGGCGGGTGGCGTTGGTGAAATCGAAGGTCGTGGTCTGTACGAATGGTGGAGCGCCGGCGCAATTCTGCGAAGTTTCGCTTTGCACGTAATATGCTGACATTGCGCCGAGCGCGGAGTTGACCAGGCCGCCTTCCAGGACCGGTTTGTTGATCAGGTGCGGCACAAGCTCAAAAATGCGGCTCGATCCAAAGGCGTTGTTGTCACCTGTCAGATCGTTTGCCAGGCGCCCGGGTGTGCCGTCGAGCGGCAGCACCAGATCCCGAAACACCGGCCACAGCGGCTTGCGTTCCAGTCCCTCGTAGTTCCATCGCGCGCAAGGCAGGGCTGGCGCGGCTTTCTGAGGGAGCGGGCTATGTTCGCTGTTTGTCACCAGCGCCATTGCCGCCAGCAGTGCGGCCACTACCGCCAGAGCGGTTGCGCGGGCACGGGCCAGGGCGGCGCGACACAAGCCCACACGGCGGCGGTGGAGGCATTGGCGGCGGCGGTGGCGTGTGGGGTGGCGGCGGCGGGGGCGGCGTCGACGCGCTGCGCGGGCACCGTGACGTCGGCGCCGAAGCGGCAGAGCGGCCGCGCCGGCAGCAGCGCCGCGACGCGGCGCAGCCACGCCGCGTCGAGTGCCAGCGCGACGGTGGCGCCGCCGAGGACGGAGCCGAGCGTCGCGCCGCTGCCGCCGCGGGCGCCGCCCTCGAGCGGCGCTGGAGGCGGGGGCGGACTATCTGGGTTTCGTGACTTACGCGAAGTCCCCGCGCGGCATTGACGCCACGGCCTTGCGCGCGATCTGCGCGGCGAGCACGTTCAGTTCGTGAGTATCGGAGGCGCGGCCGAACTCGGCCAGCACGATTGGCGAGCCCTGGA
>JBAXJV010000388.1:0-2931 GCA_037137675.1 bacterium
TTCGGACATCACGGGCACCGACATCTTGCAGGAAACCAATCAGCCTGGTCGTCGCGCGTTCGAGTTTGTGAAGGGTCCCATCTTTGCCAACATCGTCCTGGCGGATGAAATCAATCGCACCCCACCCAAAACCCAATCTGCCTTGCTGGAGGCCATGCAAGAGTACAAGGTTACGGCGGCGGGTCATAATTTCCCCTTGCCGTTGCCCTTCTTCGTACTGGCGACGCAAAACCCGATTGAACAGGAAGGCACTTATCCTCTGCCGGAAGCCCAGCTGGATCGATTTATGTTCAACATCTGGGTGGATTACCCCCTCGAGAATGAAGAGGAGCAGATCATTAAGGCCACCACAGTCACGCAGCTGGCGGAGCCGCAGAAAGTGCTGAACAAACAGGACGTCATGCAATTGCAAAGCGTCGTCCGGAAAATCCCGGTCTCCGAGCATGTCATCAAATATGCCGTCCGGCTCGTACGGGCAACCCGCCCTGCTGATCCCAAGGCCCCGGACTTTATTAAGCAGTATGTCTCAACCGGTGCGGGACCCCGCGCCGGTCAATTCCTGGTGCTGGCCGCCAAGGCCCGGGCTGTCATCGAAGGACGTATCCACGTGAGCTGCAACGATATACGCTACGCGGCGATTCCAGTTTTAAAGCACCGCATTCTAACCAATTTCGCTGCGGATTCTGAAGGGCTCAACTCCATGGCAATAGTTAAACGTTTGTTAACGACCATCGAGGAACCTAAAGAAAAGGATTACGCCTGAGCTGAGGGGCATGCGAAGCTCATCGCGGATCCATCTGGCGGCCTCAGGACAAACTGTCTGACTTTTTCCTGAGGCCCGCCGCGCAGCCCATCAACACCCCGTACGCCAGCACCAGTTCGGAATCACCAAAATTGTACTCCACCAACCCGTTTAACAGCAGCGCGCAAAGCCCCAACAGCAGCACTACAGCGAGCGTGTTATCAGCGCATGCCGAAGCCCTGGTGCGCCACACAAGTCCACCGGCTTCAATCAAAGCCATACCCATCCAGGCCAGATAAATCGCGAGCCCGATCCAACCGGTGGACACCACCATCTCCACCAGGTTTGAGTGCAGGTGGTCACGGTCGGGCTCAATTTCCGGCGCGATGCGTCGAAAGTCCCCGTTGGTAAGCGAACGATACCCCGCACCGCTCCATGGGTGTGCGCGCACCAGCGCTGGCGCCACCTTCGTCCACATCGTTATTCGCCCGCCACTCCCGGTGTCGAACTCATGCGCCAAAGCCTGCAGGCGGTTTTGCACCGGCGCAAGCGATAACAGGACCACCAGCGCCACCGCCATGCCAAGCCAGGCTTTCCAGCCGCCGCGCACTGCTATCAGCACTGCCAGCATAGACACGGTTGCGAACCAGGCCCCGCGCTTGAAACTCAGCAGCAGCGCCAGGCCTGTCAACAACACCACCAGCCACCACCAGACCGGACGACCACCTGACCGCCAAACAGTCATAACCAATCCCACGGCCAGAATCAGCCCCACCATGCAGCGCTGACTGTTAGTCATGGATCCGGCATTCACCAGCGCCGTCATGAAGTCTGGTTGCAAGCCGTTGTGCAGCGCCTGCCATGCCTGCCATGGCGCCGTCACCAACGTCCGCGCAGCCACTACCGCCGTGCCTGCCGCGTACGCGCCCAGCACCATGGCCAGACGGTTTGGCGTCGTCACCATCCAGCTGCCAGCCAGAATTCCCGCAAACCACAGCAACTTTGTCAAACGCGGCACACCACAGTGCGGATTGATGCCAAAAACGGTCACCCCCACAGCCCAGCTTAAAAAGACAAGATACAACCATCCGCTAGGCGCCAGCGTCACCCCCGCATGTCTCCGTACGCAATCCACTAAGAACAGCACCACGCTGACAGCCAACAGCAGCCGTCCCAAAGGCAATGAAAAACCTGCAAAAAACGCCGACGCAGCAAAACAGAGGAAAGCTACCCGTTCCATAGTTTGCCTGTAGTAAGCCAGCGCGACTGCGATCTCAGCAAATGCCGCAGTCATGGACGCACACCTCCACCCATCTCATTCGTGGTCGTAACCGGCGCGGCAATCCGCACGGCGTAAGGAATCAATACGGCCCGGCGATGCACCGACTGTGCGCTGCTCACTGCCAGCCGGCGTGCCCGGTCCGCGCCTTCGCGCCATGTCACGCCCAGCGATAACTCGCATGCGCCAGGCGTCGCGCTGTCTGGAATGACCGGAGTCATTTCCACAACCTGCGTCCACATATCCGCACCGTCCGGAAGGAGATGATCCGACTGTACCAGCATCCGCCCGCGCTGGCGCAGGTGCACAAATCCAATCATTGAGCCGACATGCTCAACATCGGGAACTGACCAGTAGAAACGCAGCGGCAGCCTCTCGCCGGGATGTACGAAGCCGTCAGGAGCACCGACCCCCAGCAAATCTATGCCGCGATCAAAGGCTGCCAGCGGCAACTGTGCGCGAGCGATCAAATCAGGCACGGTTACAAAGGTGTAACCTCGCGCTTTAAGCGTCGCAACAACCTCTTCCACCACCTTAACCACCACCGAGCGGTCATACCCCGGACGGATATCCTGTCCGTCGTGCAACAGCAGAATAGAGCCTGGGCTCACCCTCCGCAACATGTACTCCGACATAACCCCCGGAGGATCGTCGTGCCAGTCGTTGGCGTGTACCGAGACGCCCACGAGCATTTGGTTCTCAACCCGGCATAGCCCTGACAAGCCACGATAACGCCGGTCGGCAACCGTAGCTCCGATGGCGTTTGTCCCCGACTCCGATGTGGCGCCAAAAATGCCGTATGGAACGCGGAACAAAACCGGCCTCACACCCGTCACGGCGGTGATCACGTCGGAGCCACGCCGGATTTCTTCGCGCCGCGCCGCGTAGGAAATCTGATCGAACCGGGCAT
>JBAXJV010000389.1:0-2925 GCA_037137675.1 bacterium
CGAAATCCGCTCGCTCTGGGCCGCATGAAGACACCTAATCGCAGATGCGCCCGTGCGTTCTTATGGGTCGGTTTATGTTTTGACAATTTTCAGGCCGCTCTCTATTATGGTCGGACTATCTTATGGCCATGTGGTCGCTGAATTGAGGTTGTCGTGAAACAAAATCGTCTTGTCAGTCAACTGCGCCGCCTGATCGGCGGCGGCTCTAAACCCGAAGTTGCGTCGCAGGCGCTCGTTTTCCTTGTCGAACCTGACACTGTTGCGCGCGCCGGTGGCCGTGGCGGCAGCGTTGTGCGTAAAATTCAGGCGTTTTGCGTCAGAGAAAAACTTCCCGCTTGCGTGGTCTTTTGCGGTGGCGCCAAACCGCACGCAGGCGACGCTGCCATCAAGGGCGTTATCGAAGTCCAGCATGTTGCCACGCGCGAGGAGTTCCCGGGCGCGTTGCATGCGCTGATTGCCCGGCTTGGACGCAGCCGCCAGGTGCTGGTTCTTACTGACCGCGACGAATGGGATCTGCTCGCCACAAAATCAGGCGCTGAAGTCATGAAGCTGGCCACCTTCTGGAAAGCTATCGAAACGATCAGCGGTCCGATACACGGCGAAGCGCCGAAACCGCGCGTTGCGCATGCGGCACGCCCGGCCGCACCGGCGCCAGCTAACCCGGCTAACGTTCCGGACATGTTTGCCCCGGATTCCGGCCCGCCGCCCGCAGCGGCGCCTGTCTCCCGCGCAGCGGTCCGGCACGAGCCGCACGGCGGTGGCCGCCGCGATCCCATTCTGGATCTGATTGACCCGTTGTAAACCAGTACTCTAGAAGGAGCTCCCGCATGCGCTTGAAACTTTTGCTGCCCGTTCTCACGGTCGCGCTGCTCACCATCGCCGGCTTGACCGTCTGGTCCGGATGCGAAATCGGTTCGGCTACGGAAAACATTTACATCGAACCATCCAGCGTTAGGCTGGAAAAGGATCAATCCCAAACCTTCACAGTCTCCGGTGGTTACGATTACACCTGGTCGCTCAGCCCAGAGGATGGCAGCGGTCAGCTTAATACGCGGCATGGTGATACCGTCATCTTTACTTTGCTGAAGGACTCGTCCTCCGGGACCACCAATTCCTCCGCCGGCACGATCCAGATAATTTGTAATTCGTTGATCTCGGGGTCCCCATCAAGCACGATCAGCACTAACATCCAGCCCGGTGGCTATAGCGAGACGGCTACCGCGCAAGTGCTTATTTACAATGCGATTACCACGACGACCACGACCATCCCGACAACCACGACTACCACTACAATAGCGCCATGACCGGAGGGCGGCAGTCCCCGCGCGGTTGCAATCATGGTTTACCTGTAGGAGCGGGCCTTTTGGCATCATGCGCCTGACCAGCCTCCAGAATCCCGGCGTCAAAGAGGTCGTCAAGCTGCGCCAGCGGTCGCACCGCGATGCATCTTTACAGATGATTATCGAGGGCTACCGCGAAATCCGGCGCGCGCTCGACAACCGCCATCCGCTGACCACGCTCTATATCTGCCCGGAATATTATCTGGGAAAAAATGAGCCGGCGCTGGTGGCCGACGCGGCCGCCGCAGGCGCGGTCGTGATCGAATGCGATGCGCCGGTTTTTATTAAGCTCTCCTACCGCGACCGGCCGGAGGGACTGCTTGCCATTGCTCCGCAGTTGCATGCCACACTAGCCGATCTGCACCCGCCCGACGCGCCGCTGCTGATCGTGGCTGAAGCCATCGAGAAGCCCGGCAATCTTGGTACCATATTGCGCTCGGCCGATGCCGCAGGCGCGGACGCGGTGATCGTCGCCGATCCCTGCACCGACATTCACAACCCTAACGTCGTGCGCGCCAGCATCGGCACGCTCTTCAGCGTCCCGCTGGCCGTGGCCTCCAGCGACGAGACGCTGGCCTGGCTGCGCGCGCGGCAGATCCGCATCCTGGCCGCGACGCCGCACACCGACACGGAGTATTTTGACGCCGACCTGCGCGGTGGCGTGGCAATCGTGGTCGGCACGGAGCAGTACGGGCTCAGCGAGGCCTGGCTGCAACAGGCCGATGTGCGCGTACGCATTCCGATGAAGGGCCAGGCTGACAGCCTGAACGTCGCCGCCGCGACGGTGCTGCTGATGTACGAGGCCGTGCGGCAGCGCAGAGTAGCGTAAATGGAACGGCTATAGCGCGCTTGCGTTTCACCGCAGTCTGGTAGGGCGAAGCCTCCGGCTGAGCCGTGAGACTGTGACCGTGGGCAGTTCCGCGGCTCGGCGGGACGTCTCGCCCTGCCAGTTATAGAAAACCGGCGGAAGAGGCCCCTCCCGGGGCTTTAACTTTAATACGTGCAAAGCCAGCGTCATCGTCCGGGCTGCGTTAAACGGGAGGCGCTTGAGTTCATGGCCCAGCCCCCAGGTGCCCGCTCCGTTCCCTGTTCATCCTTCATCGCTCATCTTTAGTTTCATTGCCCGCCACGGACGGGCCACACAAAGAAGGTGTTTTCTCTGGCGTACAGCAATACGTCGCCTTGTCCTAGCCAAACGCACCATATGGTAGGCGTGACGCCAGCGTACGAAGTACTTGACCAGTAGTAACTCGACTGGACGCCTGTGAAGGGATCGTTTGCCGACCACTTTCCAGTGCCTGCCGTATTGCATATCACTGGATCTTTTTGCCCGTCGTCCGTCAGGCTCAACAATTCACGCTTGTTCGGCAATCGCCAATCAGTGTAGACGCCATTTGTCAAAGCCTCGCAGTAAGCAATTGCATTGGTCCAGGTCTTTGTTCCGCCCAGATTCGCGTTGCGCGTCCACATCAAGCCGGTCAGGTTGTCGGTCACGCAGTTAGTACCATCAACTCCAGTGCCTATTGTAAACCGCGGATTCGGCCAGGCCACGCCCTTCTTGTAAGTCCCGTCATCACCCGTCTGA
>JBAXJV010000390.1:0-2920 GCA_037137675.1 bacterium
GACGCCGATCTATGGAGGTCATGATGGCGTTGGTGTTGGGCGATGAAAAAAGCGCAAAACCCGCACCGATGAAAAGCAGCACGGCAATAATAAACAACAGTGATGTATCGCCGTCGATAAATCCCATAAGTGTCAGCCCCAGCGTCGTAAGTGCCATGCCTGCCGAAGCCAGTACGGCCGGTTCGATCCGGTCGGAAAGCCGTCCGGCGATTGGCGAGAATATGCCCATTACAACCGGCTGCGCCATCAGCACCAGGCCGGCCTGCAGCGGCGTCAAACCCTTCACATATTGCAGGTAAAGGCTCAGCAGAAAGGAAACTGTAAAGGCCGCGCTGTAATTAATAAAGGCCGCCAGATTTGAAAAAGCAAACGCCGTGTTTTTACGGAAGAGTTGCACATCCAGCACCGGGTTGCGCTGGCGGGATTCGAAAATCACAAAGCCGGTCAACAGCGCAAGGCCCAGCGCAATCAGTAAGAATGCGGCGAGCGCGGGGACAATGGACAGCCCGTACATGATGCAGACCACCATGCTGCCGAATAGCAACGACCCGCCCACATCGAACCGCTCACCCCGGGCATCGTTCCATTCGCCGTTGAGCCGCGTCAGAAGCAGGCCGAGCACCAGCAGCCCCAGCGGCACATTGATCCAGAAAAGCGCGCGCCAGCCCAGATAGCCGGTTAACAAGCCGCCCATGAACGGGCCGGCCGACAGTCCCATATAAACCGCCGCCACATTATAGCCCAGCGCCTTGCCGCGTTTTTCGGGAGGAAAGACCGAGGTCAGAATTGCCACCCCCGTGCCAAAAATCATCGCCGTGCCGATCCCTTGCAGCGCCCGCGCCGCCAGTAACGTGCCGGTGTTGATAGAGAGCGCGCAGGCCAGACTGCCCAGCGTAAAAAGCCCGGTGCCCCAGATCATAAAACGCTTGCGTCCGTAGATGTCGGCAATACGTCCGAATGGCACCACAAATACAGCCGATGTCAGGATCATCGCCATGGCCACCCAGCTCAGCGTGATCGCATGCATATCGAACTCGCGGCCGATGGCCGGCAGCGCCACGTTGACGGAGGAATTCAGGAAGGCCACCTGAAAGGCGCCGATCATGGAAATCGTCAGCGCCGCGCGGCAGGTGGCGTGATCGGCGGGAGCTGGCGTGGAAGTAGAGGACATCGGCGAATAGTAATTGGTGGAAGGTGGAGGGTGGTGTCCAAAATCAAAGGGTGTCCACCGGACTGACGACACCCATGGGCCCCTTGTTCAGCACATGCGTGTAGATCATGGTAGTCTCCACATTCGTGTGCCCCAGCAACGCCTGCACGGTGCGGATATCCTGACCCGCCTCCAGCAGATGCGTCGCGAAACTGTGACGAAAGCAATGCGGGGTAAAGCGGATTGTCAAGCCCGCCTGCCTCACAGCCGTCTGTACCGCCCGCTGAATCCACTGTTCGTCCAAGTGGTGACGGCGGACATGGCCGGACCGTGGATCCGTGGAGTAATCGTCGGCCGGAAAGACATACTGCCAGCCCCAGGCGAACGGGGCGTTCGGGTACTTGCGCGCCAGAGCGTAGGGCACCTCCACCTCGTGCATATTCCGCTCCTGGTCTGTCTCGAACAGGGTCTTGCGGTGTACCAGCCAATCGCGCAGCGGTTGCTCATCCGACTTCGGCAACGGCACGTAGCGGTCCTTGTCTCCCTTCCCGTGGGCCACGATGCGGTGCTGATCGAACTGCATGTCCTGCACACGTACGCCAAGACACTCGTTGATGCGCATGCCCGTGCCGTAGAGCAGCCGCCCGATCAGCCTCTCGCGTCCGCTCAACCGGTCGAGCACAGCCTTCACCTCGTCCCGGCTGGCCACAACGGGCAGCCTCAGTCCGCGCCGGGCGCGGGGGAAGTCGCTGAAATCGCCGATGTCTTGTTTGATGACCTTCCGGTAGAGGAACACCACCGCGTTCAACGCCTGGTTCTGGGTTGACGACGCAACCTGCTCATCGACGGCGAGGTGCCTGAGAAAGGCATGCACATCCGATGCCCCCAGCGTGGAGGGTTTGCGCCACCCGTGGAAACTCACATAGCGCCTGATCCACCCGGCATAGGTTTTCTCCGTGGCGTACGCATAATGCTCGACCCGCAGGCAGTCCCGCAGTCGCTCATCCAGCATCTTCCAGTTACACGTGCCCACCTCCGGAGGACAGGCGTCACCGCCAGTCGCCCCGACTTCCGGCCTCTGTTCTTTCTCCTCCCCCTTGACATTCACAAACGGTCTCGGGTACCGTACTACCGTATTCGGAATTCCAACAGGCGGGCGGGACCCGGACGCCTGCGGCACCGCCTCTGCAGGCGGCACATGATTGACCGGAGATTGTGTATGTTTGACAGAAGCAGACGTACGCGGCGCCAACGCGATTCCGCGGAATTTCTCGTAATAGAGTTCCATCGCGTCGCGTGCCTGCTGGACTTGCCAGTTGCTGATCATCGGCCGCGCCGCAGCCTCCGAAAGGAACGTCTCGATCTCCGCACGCCCCAGGTCTCGCCTGTTCCGGCCGGGGAACGCGGCAAAAAAGCGCCTTACCCAGCCGACGCAAAATGGGATCGTTTTCTCCTTGGCGCCCGCTTCCCTGAGCACCGCCACATACCCATCCGGCCACTTCGGGTCTGGGTCGGTAGGAGCCGTCACGAGCCATTCATTTTGAGGCATAGCAGATCTCCCGGAGTACTTGCAATGCCTCAATCTACACCCATAACACGTTGTAATTCAAGAGGAAGTTTGATGGATAGCATGTCTAGCGTGTCGGTTGACTTTGCTATTTTTGAGGGTGAATAAACTGTTCGGCTGGAAAGGATGAACGCATAGATGAATGAGGAACAATTGCTCGCCGGATTCACCTCGGTGGTTCAAGCGCAGAGGGAAGCAGCCTT
>JBAXJV010000391.1:0-2919 GCA_037137675.1 bacterium
CACCAGCAGCATTGCCCCAGCCTCTCGTACTCCGCGGCACGCGCTTCGATCCGCCACTTTTCTGTGCACCGATGGCTGGAATCACCCACAGCGCCTTTCGTCGCGTGCTGGCGGAATACGGCGGCTACGGGGCGCTTTATACCGAAATGCTCTGTGCCAGAACAATGCTAAGGGAGGACTTACGGAATTCACCATGGCTCAAGCGACGGCCTGGAGAAGGCAAATTAATCTATCAGTTGCTGGTTACAACCACCGCTGATCTGCCGGAGATTCTCGATCGCATCGCAGAAATTGCCCGCGACGGAATTGACCTCAACTGTGCCTGCGCGGCCTGGAATGTGCGCCAACAGGGTGGCGGCGCAAAACTTTTTGAAGACCTGCCACGCTTGCAGTCCGTGGTGCGAACGTTGCGCGCCAATTTCGACGGACCGCTGACGGTCAAAATCCGCCTGGGACACAACACTCCGCTGTGGCGCGAACGACTGCACGAGCGGGTGCACCTGCTGGCCGATGAAGGGGTGGACGCACTGACGGTGCATCCGCGCTTCGCTGAGGACAAGTTCAAGCGTGTTGCACGGCACGAGATTTATGCCGAGCTGGCGGCATTGACGCGCCTGCCAATCATTGCCAACGGCGACATTTCCGGCCCGGACTACTGTGCAGCGCGGGCTGCAAGCTTCGCGCCCGCAGCTGGACTGATGATTGGCCGCATGGCCGCCGGCTGTCCGTGGATTTTTGCGCAATGGAATAACCCGCAATTAACCGGAGATCCTGCCGAAGTCTGGCCGCGATTCGTCGCGGCAATCGAAGACGACTTCACCCGCCCCGGCCAGGCGCTGGCGCGGGTCAAGATTCTTACGGCCTATCTGGCGCGCAATTACCTCTTCGGCCACATACTCTTTGCAGCCATCCAGAGCGCCCCCGACCTGCCCACCGCCCGTGAGCGCGCGGAACGTTTTTTTGCCAACCAACCCGACCGCCACGTCCGGCCCAGTTTCGACGGAGTCTAAGTGCGCCGCCGCCCATCGCGGACGGCAAACTGCTCACGCGGATAATTTAGAATGCGTACCGCACACCGATGCCAACGGCGTCATTACTGACCGGAAAATTAAAGTCGCCCTGGTGATGCACGAAATCTTCGCCAACTTTTTTCAAGCTATGAACGCCTTGCACGTCGGCGCCCAGATGGCGGAGGTAGAGATCGGCATACCAATGCCCTGTGATATGTGTGGCGAGATTCACGTAGACGAGCCATCCGAATGTATTGTCCGGTGAAAACGTCTGAAAATCAATGCCGGGGTTGGTAGCAGGATGCATCCACTCCGGATTTTCCTGGAAATCCGCGAAAAGATAGGTCACCCCCGCGCCGGCGGACGGTGTGAAGCGCGTCTGGTTCGGATATCGCGCAAAGGCGCTCAACATCGGGCCCCAGAGCACGAGCTGTCCGTCGTTGTGGCCGTCGGAAGTAGTGATCGTATCCGACTGGATGTCATCCCACGTCAGATCAAAGCCCCAATATGGGGAGACTAAATAGTCGGCAAAAAGCTTGTACGGAATCAGGTCCTGCGTGGCATCCAGCTTGTCTATGCTGCCGTAAAAGTGGTTGTCCGCGCCACGCGTAACATCCTCCAGCATGAAATAAGTCACGCGCGTCCCGACTTCGAGCCGCCTGGCGATGTGCTGATTATAAAAGCGCGTCCATGGTGTTTGCTTCATTGCATCGGGCGTGATTGCCAGCACCGGCAGGGTGTTGGTGTTGTCTATAGACGGTCCGGAATGAGCCGCCACCGGCGTTTCGAGCGCGATGGCTGGCGCGGCATTGGCAACTGCCTGGGCCGGCAGATTGCCGACCGCAAACGCAAAACTTAAAACGGATATTACGAACGCACGCTTCCATGCCGGCAGCATTTTCATTGCACTGTTCTCCTTCTGATGTATTCGTGAAGCTGATGGGAAACGCTGAAATTATCTGCGGTGTTCAAATCTTCGCGTGGCGGACGACGGCGGCATTATCGCGCTGGACAGTACGGTGATAATGCACGGAGGGAATTCCGAACAGCATGGCGTAGTAGACGTGCTTCGGAGGGATGCCGACTAGCGCCTTCAATTCAGGTAATACCGCAAAAAACATTTGGGCGATGCCCCACCACACCGTGCCTAAACCGGCGCTTTGCGCCAGCAGTTCGAAGTAAGCCAGGCTCAGGGCAACGTCCTGACCGGGGCAGGGGGCGTCGGGCGGTGCGGAAACGAAAATGGCATGTGGCGCCCCCCGGAAAATAATATCGTTATGGTGCTCATGGTAGGCCTTGCCGGCCTGGATGAGATAGCCGTAACGCTCGGGAATTCTGGTTGACGCAGCAAGCCCCGCCAAAACTTTTTCACGCAGCCGGTGCAGGTCGTCCTTGTCGTCAATCACAGTAAAAGTCAATTCATGCCGGTTGACGCCGGTCGGCGCATTGGCCATGGCGGCGAGCAGGCGGCGAAGCAGCGCGGGGTCAACATTTTCGTCACGATACTGTCGCACACTGCGCCGCCCGCGCACCAGCAATTCCATCCGCTCAAGCGTCGGAAAACTCCCGGTGCTCAGCGGCAGACTATCTGCGGGCTTGCGACCAAGAATGCCAACCGCCGCCGTCGGACAAACCGCCAGACAATGCTGGCACTGAAGGCAGGCCGTTTCCTGCTCGGGTGCGATGCTTGGCGCATTGCCATCGGCCATCGCGATAATGCGGGACGGGCAATCGCGCACACACACTCCGCAACGCGTGCAAAGCTTTTCATCAACAGTAAAATCCAGCATGTTCGTTACCCCTAATAAACTGGCCAACGCCCGTCTTTAGCGCAGGTTGTCAGGCTGCAAGCGGTTACTAACCTTCCCATAATAATCCAGACATGAACTTGCCACCGGTTTACACCGGC
>JBAXJV010000392.1:0-2910 GCA_037137675.1 bacterium
CATGACCAGCGCCGCCACCATCTGCGGCCACTTCCCCCTGACCCTGGTCAGCGGTGCCGGGCACGGGGTTGAGACTCACGGCGAGAATTTCACCCGACCGTCGTCCGTCCGCCGTGGCCGCCGTCTTGGCGCCGAAGAGGGTCTGACGATGTGGCCGCGAGAAGATCAATGGCAGGTACATTCCGCCGCGCGCATGGGGCCGGCCGCGGAGGGCGGTATCGAACGTCCGTGCCACGAACTCCGCCTGCCGGTCGACCGCGGGATCGTCCGTACCGAATTTCGGCATGCCCTGCCGCAGCCGCTGCCGCAGATCCTCGGCGCCTTCGAAGTTGCGCTTCAAGGTCCCGACCAGCGTTTCGAGCGACATGTGGCGCTCTTCGAAGATCAGCCGTTCGATCGCCGCCAGGCTGTTGGCCGTGGTGGCGACTTCGGCGAGGCACATCCCGCTGAAGTTGTGGTCGGCACCGCCGGCCAGCGTGTCGGCCCCGCGCGCCATGCAACCGGGCATCAGACAGGAGAAGAGCGGCATGGGCTGCTGTGCGGCCAGGCGACGTTCCGCGGCACAGGCCGCCGCGCAAGCCGTCTCCATGGCGGACCCGAGTTGGCGCTCGAAGGCCTCCCGCACCGCATCCATGGAGTCCAGGGCCGCCGCCGCCCCGGTGGACGGACCCACCCGGGTTCCCGTGAGCAACGAACAACCGTCGTTCAGGGCCAGTTCCAGCGGAAAGGTGGATCCATCCTTGCGAGCACCCACGACTTCCCTGCCGATGCCGATGATCTTCGGGGGGCCCGAGGCTAGGTATTTCCCGACATATTCGTCGTGGGCGTGACTGAATGGCTCCCGCATCAGGATCTTCACGTTCTCTCCCAGCGCCTCGGCTTCAGTTCCGCAGAGACTCTAGACCTTATCTCTGAATGGTCTGGTAGACGCAAGAGGGGTCGGGAATGGAGCTCCAAGTTGACCCCATGCCCCTTTGAACGATCACCATTTCTGCTTTCGTTCGAATGCCAGAATCTCCGGCAGGTGCCTCATAAAGGTCATAATACTGTGGGGAGATTTCCAAAACATCTTTGCGTATCCGATCTGGATACGGGTGCGGTGATAGAAGCTGCGGATAAACTCGTTATACAGCTCTTCCAGTTCTGGCCTGGTCATGCCGTGCGGAACAAAAACAAAATTCATGCAGTTCATCAGATCCCAGTTTTCATCGAATTCCCCCTGCTCCCTGATTGTACGGTAAATCGGCGCGCCGGGAAACGGGGTGAACTTGGTGACATTGATCTCGTCCAGAGGAAGTGACAGGGCATAATCAATGGTACGGCGGATAGCTGTCTCGTTTTCACCCGGCAGCCCTACCATAAACAGCCCTTTTACCCGGATACCTGCGGCTCTGACCATCCGCAGCTTCCGTCCGACCTCGTCCAGTTCAAAAAATTTACGATGCCGTTTCAGAATCTCCGGATCGCCCGACTCGATACCGAAATTAACCTGCCAACAACCGGATCGCTTGAGAAGTATCAAGAGCTCCGGATCCACATGTTCCAAACGGGCGATGCAGTTGTAGGTTATCTTCAATCCCTTGCGCGCCTTTATTTCGCAAAATTCGGCAACCCGTTTTCGATCAAAGGTAAAGAGGTCGTCATAAAAGAATACGTGACGGATACCGAAGTCGCGGTTAAGCATCGAAATATGCTCGACAATATAGTCGGGAGAGTTAAACCTGAAGCCGAGGCTGAATACTGAGCGGTCGCAGTAGGAGCAGGAATAGGGACATCCCCTGCTGGAAATGATACTGGTATTGGGGGCCGCGGGGTAACTGAAGAGCGGCAGGTTGTAGCGTCGGGGGAATTGGGGGAGTTTGTGGTATGCGGGGAAAGGGAGATCGTCCAGGTTCTTGATCAGTTCACGCGGCGCTGAAGATACGGCAGCTCCGGTTCCATCCCGGTAGGCCACGCCGGGAACCTGCCCGATCCCCTTGAAGCCGGCTTGAGCAAGTTGCAGCATGGTATTTTCGCCTTCGCCGATCGCCAGGCAATCAATGGCCGGAAATGAATCGAGAAGTGATGCGCCTATGGTGCAGGCATGGGCTCCGCCGAACAGTGTGAAGATATCTGGAGCTTTTTCCTTTACGGCCGCGACGATTCGGTAACCCTCGTTGAATGAGGATGTTGTCGTGGATACTCCCAGGCAGTCGGGAGCTCGCCGAACGATCTCTTCTACCAGTTCTGCGAACGGTTTTGGTGTCGCGTAGCAGTCGATTATTTCGACATCGATCCCCGCCCGTTCGAGTACCGCCGCAACAGACATCATCCCCAACGGTGGCATCAGGTTGAACACCGTACTTATGTCTTTCATTCCACTAAGCCAGTTGCTGCCATAGGGGTGCAGGAGAAGAATTTTCACTGAGATACTCCGCAGAGAGATATATTTACAGCTTCCAATAAGGTTGCAAGTGAGGCGTGATTATCTATAGCACAGAGTCATAAAAAAAGGGAGGGCCGCTCTGAATGAGCGCCCTCCACGAACGGAATATCCGTTTCTATTTTTTCATAAAATCGGGTGCACTGCTCCGGAGCTGTCACCTGTTGCGCTGATCCACATTTCCATGGGGCGCCTGTTGGCTCTGTGCAGACTGTTGAGCCTGTTGCCTCGGCTGAGCGCCCGGTTAACGGCCAGGCCGTCCGCCCTGTTGATGGTCAGGCTGAGCGCCCTGTTGACGGTCAGGCTGGGCAGCCGGTTGACGGTCAGGCTTAGCAGCCGGTTGCCGACCCGGCTGGGCAGCCGGTTGACGACCCGGCTGGGCGGCCGGTTGACGACCCGGCTGGGCGGCCGGTTGACGACCCGGCTGGGCGGCCGGTTGACGACCCGGCTGGGCAGTCGGTTGACGACCCGGCTGGGCAGTCGGTTGA
>JBAXJV010000393.1:0-2909 GCA_037137675.1 bacterium
CGCCACTTTTCTGCAGCATCAATGTCGCGCATATACTGGAACCCGAAAAAATCGCAGACTTTCCCGGGAGGCATAAAGTTTGCGCCGCCGAAGTCGCCGGCGAGAAACGCCAGCCCGCTGAAGGCAATGGTACTCAACTGCGCCCGGTCTGAAACGGCCTGCATAAGGGAATATGCGCCCTGCCCGTACTCTGAAGTTGCCGGGCCGGCGTTACTGTCTGGACGGACCGCCGGCTCGTCACCGCAGGCTGCGACGCAACTGATTGGCGGCGGTCCGCCGTATCACAGCGAACAGCCAGGTTTTGAACGCGGCACGTCCGTCGTATCGCGCACTCCCGTCCATGATGCTCACATAGGCTGTTTGCAAAACATCCTCCGCCCGATGTTGATCCCGGCCGCAACAGTTCAGCGCCCAGCCAAAACACGCCCCGTGGTGCGTTTCCAGAAGCGCTCTGATTTCTTTGCCATCCAATTGTTGATCCACGCCCATGGCTCTCGATCTACCTATTGGTGGTTTGCTCTTCAGGATTATATGACAGCTATTCTCGAGGGTGACAGATGAATATTTACAGCCTGAAAGATCCATGCTTGAGCAGTTATTGCCTGAATTTGAGAGCTGCGCTTATCGCTGGAACTACGCAGGGCGGATTTGCTAAGATGCCCGGCCATGACGACGACGCCTACTTTTGATTTCTGGTATGCCGTGCACAATACGCGGATTGTGCGCCTGCCGAGCCAGCGGCTGGAGACCTTCGGGGCAACAAATTTGCATTACCATTTGATCAGCGAACTCATGGATACTGTGGGCCAGGTGCGGGTGCGTGAAGGACGCATTCAGGCCTACCGTCCGAAGCTGATTACACCTCAGGGCCTGGCTGAATCGCTGCTGGAAGGCTTTGGCGACGAGGCCGAACGCTACGTTGACTGGCTGCGTGAACACGAGAGCGATTTGCGTATCCTTCAGTACGGCTTCGCCATCCGTAAAGAGCAGCTGAACGAACACATTGTCACGGCGCCGCTGGAACAGGTGATCGAGCAGGTTAAGGCCGGAGTCGAAGCCAGAGACGGCGCCTTCGAAGCCATTGTGGTTGGAGTGGAAAAACCATGGGAGGTTTGCCTGATCCGGCTGATGACCGAAATCAGCGGCCACTCCTTTCCCGGCAACGTTCGTGAATTAGAACGGCGTCGGGCTTTTCAGTCGAATGACGGAGCCCCGGCCGGCATGCGGGATGATTTGGAATCGGACTTCGCCGCCGCCACGCTGGACCGTACGCGCATCAAGGCGCTGGGCGAAAAGCTGCAACGGTTGAAACTTTTCAGCCAGTACGAAGACCGCTTTTTTCAATTAATCAAAGGCGGAAGTGCCGGGTAACAGGCTGCAGGCTGTCAGACTGAAGGAAACATCCAATGAGCGGTATGACCATAACGGAAAAGATTCTCGCCCGGCACGCCGGACGGGATCGGGTGAGCCCTGGTGAAAACGTCTGGGTCGAGGTGGACGTCATGCTCACTCACGACATCTGCGGACCGGGAACAATCGGCGTCTTCCGGCGCGAATTCGGCGACAAGGCGCGCGTCTGGAACCGCGAAAAGGTCGTGATCATCCCTGATCATTACATTTTTACCGCCGACGAACTCTCGCACCGCAACGTGGACACGCTCCGGCAGTTCGCCAAAGAACAGGATCTGGCTTACTACTACGACCCCGGCACGCCGAACTACCGGGGAGTCTGCCACGTCGCGCTCCCCGAGGCAGGCCACGTCCGGCCCGGCGAAGTCATCGTCGGCACCGATTCCCACACCTGCACCCACGGCGCACTCGGCGCCTTCGCCACCGGCATCGGCAACACCGACGCCGGCTTCGTCATGGGTGCCGGCAAAATCCTGCTCAAGGTTCCGGAAACGATGCGTTTCCGCTTCGACGGCCTGGCGCCGGACTACATCATGGGCAAGGACATGATTCTCAAGGTGATCGGCGACATCGGTTTTGACGGAGCGAGTTACGCAGCAATGGAGTTCACTGGCGACGCGATTCAGTCGCTCTCGATTGAAGGACGCATGACAATCTGCAATATGGCCATCGAAGCCGGAGGCAAGAACGGCATTATCGCGCCGGACCAGAAAGCCATTGAATATGTCCGGGCCCGCAGCTCCAAGCCGTTCGAGGTCGTGACCAGCGACAAGGATGCCAGCGTGACGCTCGACAAGGTTTACGATGCTGCCGCACTTGAACCATGCGTGGCCGAGCCGCACCTGCCCTCCAAATATGCGCTGGCTCGCGAACGTGGCGATGTCAAACTCAACCGCGCCTACATCGGATCCTGCACAGGCGGCAAGCTTGAGGATTTCGTCGCCGCCGCGCGGGTGCTCAATGGCCGCAAAGTGGCGATTGATACCTTCCTCGTTCCGGCGACCAGCGAAGTGGCTCTGGCGCTGATTAAAACCACGTTGGACGGGAAGTCACTGGTGGAAATCTTTGCCGACGCAGGCTGCCTCGACATCGCCCCACCCTCTTGCGCGGCCTGTCTTGGAGGACCGGTTGACACCTTCGGACGGACACACGGCAGCGAAGTGGTGATCAGCACGACCAACCGCAACTTCCCCGGCCGCATGGGCTCAAAGCAGTCCTCGGTTTATCTCGCCTCGCCGTTGACCGTGGCGGCTTCGGCAATCACAGGCCGCATCACCGATCCCCGCGAATTTCTCAAGCAGGGGTCACGGAAGGGTTAAGGCAAGCATCTATGAGCAAGCAACCAGCCACCCGTTTCAGCGCCGCGATCTATGTGACCGGCGACAACATTGATACCGACCAGATCATTCCGGCCCAGTACCTGAACCTTGTGCCGACGATTCCAGAGGAATACGTCAAACTCGGCAGCTACGCGCTGAGCGGACTCCCCGACACCTGCA
>JBAXJV010000394.1:0-2902 GCA_037137675.1 bacterium
TTCCGTCGTTTTACCTAACAGCCTACAGCCTAAACCGCTACAGCCTTGGCGTCCCTGTGGGACGCCAGTGGAAATTAATAATCAGCGAAAAAAAACGACGATCCGCCATTTCAACTTTCTGAATGACCGTGAGGAAATTTATGACAGCAAGGATTTCGGGCGCACGGAGCTGGCTGCCGGCCATGCGGGCGATGCCTCGATCATACTGAACTTCATCGAGGCAATCGCGGAAAACAATCCGGCGCTTCTCCTCGCCGATCCGGAAGTTTCCCTCGAAAGCCACCTCATGGCTTTCGCGGCTGAGCGCTCCCGGACAAACGGCAAGGCGGAAGAGCTTTGCCTGGATTTGATCTGAGTACAAACAAACAAGAAAGGAACTGAAAGATATGGGAGACATGCTGGTAAAATTATACGATCTTCCGGAAGTGACTCCCCTCATTAAGCGCCTTGGCGGGCAAGGCTTCGTTATTCGCACTGTCATGGCCTATGAAAAACATCTCGTTGTAGAGTGGGTGCGCGGCGCTTTCGGGCCGGGGTGGGCGAGCGAATGTGAGGTTGCATTCAGCAATCATCCGGTCTCGTGCTTTATTGCCACCGAGAAAGGGCTTATCATCGGGTTCGCCTGTTATGAGAGCACATGCAGAAATTTCTTTGGTCCCACCGGGGTCTCCGAATCGAAGCGGGGCCTTGGAATCGGAAAGGCTTTGTTCCTGGCCTGCCTTCACGCCATGGCGGCCGACGGATATGCCTATGCGATCATTGGCAGTGCCGGGCCTGGCGAGTTCTACGCCAAGGCGGCCGGGGCGACAACTATCGAAGGGTCCGCGCCAGGAATTTATCGGGATGGCTTAAAGGCGCCGTGTGTTAATGCCTCCCCGCGGCCTTAAATTACGGGCTACCTCAGATTGTATGAACGGCATTGTGAGAGTAAACATGGATCAAAACTTGAATGAATTTTCCCGGTTGCGCTATGGCCTTTTCATCCATTACGGACTCTATAGCCTCCTGGGGCGTGGTGAGTGGGCCTGGAATCGCGAAGAAATTCCAGAGGCTGACTATAGCGCGCTGGCAAACAGGTTCACGGCGGATAAGTTTGACGCCGATGCATTGTGCGATCTTGCCGTGCGGTCCGGAATGCGGTACGTGGTGCTGACGACGATGCATCACGACGGCTTTCGCCTCTATGACAGCGCTTTGAGCGATTTCAGCACGATGCAGACAAGCGCCCGTCGCGATTTGGTGGCAGAGTTTGTGACTGCGGCCCGTAAGCGGGGTCTGCGCATCGGTCTTTATCACAGTCTCAATAATTGGCACGACCAGCCCGATCCGGTGCTCGCACTTGAAGACAAAGCCGCCTATGCGAAGCTTATTGATGCGACTTTTGCCAGAATCCGTGAGCTGGTGACGAAGTATAATCCCATCCACCTGCTCCGCTCCGACGGGTTCCGCGTGATCACCGCCGACACGCTGGTCTTTCCGGAAGTAGTCACGCAAGTTCAGGATGGCGCCATGACCATCGGCCCGGACGCGCCGCTATGACCCTGCAACCATTACAGTTGAAAACCGCTGCGCCACGCACCAATGTTGATATTCCAACGCATGCTCATACGCGCATGGACTGTTCCGGAGTAAGGGCACAGTGAACACTTCAAACAGAAAATATCTTGTCATCGGCGCCCACCCGGACGATCCGGACGAAATATTCGGCGGCTGTGCGGTCAAGCTGTCCAAGCTGGGACATCAGGTAACCTTCGTTTCTGCTACCAACGGCGATGCGGGACATTTTAATATGCAACCAGCCGCGCTGGCCAAGCGGCGGGTTGCGGAAGCACAGGCGTCCGCCAAAATTGGCGGCTTGGCGGAATATCAGGTTCTGGAAAACCACGATGGACAGCTGCTTCCATCGCTGGAAAACCGGGCGCAAATCGTCCGCGTCATCCGCGAGATCGCGCCGGATCTCGTGATCTCGCACCGGCCTTGCGATTATCATGCCGATCACCGGGCGACGGCGCAGCTGGTTCAAGATGCCGCCTTCTTGATCCGCGTGCCGCTGTATTGTCCCGCGATTCCGATCCCGGCAGCCTGGCCGGTCTTCTGTTCAGGGTGGGACGGGTTCCGTCAGCCCGCGGCTTTCCGCCCGGATGTCTGTGTGGCCATTGACGATGTAATCCAAACCAAACTGGCCATGCTCGACTGCCATGTGTCGCAGTTCTACGAATGGTTGCCATGGCTCGACGGCGATCAGGATTTCGAACGGTCTCACCGGACGCAAGCGGATAGACTCGCCTATCTGGAAGAACGCTGGCTGGAATTAAACCGCCGTCAGGCCGATCAATACCGCAGCCAACTCCGCCAACAACAGGGTGAGACGGCTGACGCCATCCGGTATGTCGAATCGTTTGAACTGTCCGAGTACGGACGGCAGATCACCGTTCAAGAGTTTGCTGCACTGCTGCGAAACCCCGGCTCCATTAAGTCCTCAGGATCTGGAACGGCGGTGCAGCAGTGAAAGAGGCGGCCGTGGATACAACCCCGTATACAAGAGCTGGCAAGCGCCTTCGATAGTCAGGACTGCTTGAACTGTGATGGCTGCCAACGCCGTGGCCGTCGAGCAGCGCTGGGCCGATGAGCTCTTTGACGCGCATTTGGATTGGTTTCCAGAAGGTGAACAGCATACGATGTGCGGTCATTTCAAGCTGGCCTACTATGCGATCGCCTTTCAGCCTGAATGAGCCTAGCATATGACGCATTCGGGCGGTGAAGTCGGGCCTTCGCAATGGCGCAAGTCGGGCGGCATTATTGCGCGCAATATTCTGAAGCGTTTGTGAAAGGTGGTTAAATTCACTGGCGTCCCACAGGGACGCCAAGGCTGTAGCGGTTTAGGCTGTAGGCTGTTAGGCAA
>JBAXJV010000395.1:0-2897 GCA_037137675.1 bacterium
GCCCCGCCCGAACCACTGGGAGATGCCTCCGACTTCCGCCACCCAGATGTCTAGATTATGGCGCGATTGCACGCCGGCCAACACGTTCACGTAGCTCTCGTTCGGCGTGTTGAAACCGGCGCGCAGGAGCGCGCCAAGATTCGGGTACCACTCGGAACCCCAGCCTGGAGCCTCCGCCGGGAGACGGCGATCCATATAAAATGGGTCGAGGCCGCCCATGCGGGAATCTCCGATGTACGGAAGATATCCTCCCTCCTTCCAGGCCCACTGGAACGTTTTTGACAGCGCCGGATACTGCTTCGAGAACAGGCGCGCGGCCAGCCCAAAACTGGCCACCATGTTCCCCGAACCACCGCGGCCGTAAACGCCAGTCACCCGCACATTTTTGCGAACAGGATCGCGCGGAGTCAGGTGCTGGGCATAGTAAAGCGCCACCTTCGCGAGACGCGGGTCCTTGGCGAAATCGTGGAATCCGGCGCGTTGGGCGGCGGCCGCGTAGGACAGCATCGGATCCAGGCTGACGTAACCGTAGCCCGAGCCCTCGGGAAGCCACTCGCCATTGGGTCCAACTTCATCCGCAAGCCACTTGTCCATCCACTGTGTGGCGCGATCCGCCCACGTTTTGGCCATCGGATGGTCCTGGAGCGCGCAGGCGATCACGCCGAGCGACAGGGTGTAAGAGCAACTCATGTTCGGATTCCCCGAGAGGTAGCCACGCTCCATGGACCAGCATTGCGGATCGGCCATGAGGTAGGCGAGGTAGGCCATCTGGGCGCGATAGAGCGCCTTTTCCTGAGGCGTAATCAAGTCGCTGTCAATCAGCACATCGTAGAGCGTCGCGACCCCGATCGAGTAGCGCATGACGTCGAAATTTCCCAACAAGGCCAGATGCTCGCGCAGCGGCTTGACGGCCTCATAGATCGCTTGTTTCTTTCGTTGGTCTGCCGGCTTCATCAGCACGGGCAACGCCGGCGCCGCGTACAGGCCGCCGCCAGCGGTGAGCGTCTGCATAAAGTCGGGGTCGTCCGCAGCGCGCTTCCAGGTCGCTTCGATTTCCGACTTGTCGGCAAACAGGCGGGGGTGCGGACGCTTGGTGTCTGCGGGCCAGGCCAACACCATATCCTTGATCTGGTCCAACCGGGCTCCGTGAAGCGGAACGCCGCTGGCGGTCCACCACGAACGGGCGCCCTTGGTGAAGTCTGCCTGGAGCGTCACCGCACCGTTTGGCATATAGATGACCGGGAGGCGATGCCGCCTCCATACGGCCCACATCTCCGGGATCATGTCGAGGTTCCAGGTCTTGAATCCGCCATAAGTCAGCGGGGAGACGGGGGCGGACCAGGCGCCGGGATCGCGTGAGCACAGATAGAGTTCCGTGCCACCGATGGCGGCCATGAGCCGGATGGCGGACGGACTGCCGAGGATGCTCCCAACGCTTGTGTCGGGACTCAGAAACGCAAACGGTTCCGGTCCGGGCTTCAAAATAAGCGTTCGTTCCCTGGCCCACTGACCGTAGCCCTTTGGCAGAAGGGCCTGCTTGACACCCGGCAGCGGCGGCAGGCGCAATTCGAATCCGAGGTCCGGGCGATCATCGCGCGAGTTCATTTCCCAGCGCACGGTGTTATCGCCAGCCACAAGGGTGGCCACCATGGTCACGACATTGTTGTCCTCGAATGTGTAGGTTGTCCGCGCGCGCGCGAACACCGGGCCGGCATCGGTCACCGTCGCCGACCAGCTCCGTACACTCACGGTCCCGGTCAGCGAACTCCCGCCCGCCCAGTTCCCCGCTGCCAGCCGCAGTCCGGCGAGTGGCCCTGGTACACTCCCCGAGCCTTCCGGCATAGCGTATTGCTTTTCGCCCAATGGCAAGCGCACGCCTATCAGGGCGGTTGTCAACTCGAGCTGGTCCTTGGAGGTCTTTACCTTCAAATCGGTCGTTATGGCGGTGGGCGACACGGATTTGATCCCATATGTAACCTTGTAGGTCTTGGTCGTCAGGGCGGACAGTGAGTCCACCACGAACGCAAGCCTGGCGGATTTGACGAACACCGTGCCCGACCATAGCTCGATGTCCGTTAGTTGCGCCGCCACCGGCACGTTGGCACCGGTCACTCGCACTGAGTCAGCCTTGCATTCTCCCTTCTTCGCGCCGAACGGAAACGTGACCAACTCGTTCGCTGCGGGGCGGTTCAGCAACTCGGGCAAGGCGATCGTATACTCGGCGGTGTGAGCCGCCGTTGCCATCGACAGGGACAACGAAAGCCCAAACGCCGCGCGTGAAAAAAAGGCTGTCTTCATTTGATCTCCTCTATTTTTCCGTGAACTGTCTACCGCCCTGACACTACCGCCCTGACAATATCACGCCTTGACGCCGACGGGAACCGTCAGCCGGTATTCCGCGTCTTTGTTTTTTTCGAGCAGCTATTCGAGTTACACCGGCAAGCGCAAAGCCCTGGAGTTTGTCGAGTACGGCCCGCTGCTTTCCGAAATGCATGGACACGAACGCGACTGGCCGAAGCGCTACCGCGAATATGTCGAAACCGGCCTTGCCGAATCGGACGACGACTTCAAGGTTGCCTTGAAACTCTCGCCGCGCAGCATCGGCAGCGACGGCTTCCGGGCGTGGGTGGACGGTCTGTATCAGAAACGCCTTGAGAAACACGCCAGACTGGAGGACGTGTCCTTCCGGCACATTACCGAACCGTTGCCGGCCAACACCGTGCTGACAATTCTGGGCGGGATATTCGAGGTAGATGCGTCCGAGTTCCGCCGCCGACGACACGGCTCTCCCTTGCGGACCGTTGCGGCGCACTTCCTGATCCGTTACGCAGGACAGAGTCAACGTGAAGTCGCCGATTTGCTCGACATCGGCAGCGGGGCGGCGGTCTGCAATCAAC
>JBAXJV010000396.1:0-2891 GCA_037137675.1 bacterium
CTCGGACTGGATTCGAAACCAGGTCGTTGCATTGTTCTCGCGCTTCGCGGAGACGCGATGCCCGCCCTCGGCACGCAAGTCCTCGAACGCCGCAACGTGCCAGCGCCAGGGCATCGCCGGAAAAATACGGATGACCCCCGTCTCGCGGGAGCCCGGCGCGGGGCTCCAGCTTTGCAGCAGCATCTCGTGAACCGCCTCCATCGCGAGAAAGTTGCCTTCGAGAGTGAAGGGACGGTAGGTAAAATTGCTGAACCCGCTTTTAGTCTGGTCGCCATTGGCGTGAAACCCATTTCGAAGAATGAAAGCGCTGACGAAAATATCGAGGTTGCGAAGGGCCGTTTCGGCATCGCCGGTGCGGGCGCGCAGTGCGGACATCCACGTAAAGCTGTACCCGCACCAGGCGCCGGTGCCCAGTTGCTCCCACTGCTTCAAGCTTGCGTCAACGATCTGCCGGTCGCGCGCGCCGCCGTTCACCGTAATCAGGTTGAATGGATATAGGCCCATCAGGTTCGAGAGATGGCGATGGCTGCAGGGGAGCGGCGTGGATTCGTCGAGCAACAGCATGCCGTCCGGCGTGGTGTGAAAGCCCTCCAGTTGATTTACCAGCGCGGCCCAGCCATCCGAATCCGACCGGTCGCCCGCCGCAGAAGCCATTTCGGCCAGCGCGAGAAAAAGCATCTTCAGGCTGGCGAGATCGTAGTTGCTGTTGGGCTTGAGAAAAGCGCGGTGGGTGTTGTCGAAAATCTCAGGCGAACTGGAAAGCGGCAGCTTCAAAAGGCCGTTCGCTTCCGGCTTGAGCAGTGCCCGCAGGCAGATGCCGATTTCGCGGCAGAAGGGGTAGGCACGTTTGCGGAGGAACGCGCTATCGCCCGTATGACGCCAGTGCAGGTAGAAAAGGTGGGCATTCCAGGCGCCCATCGTCGGGGAAAGACTGTATTGCCCCCACCCTCCGAGCGGCTGCCCTGCCAGGCTCATGACTCCGGGCACAGCCGCGCCGGGCGCATCGAAGAAATTCTTCGCGAACTGCCGGAACGTGGGCAACAGATTCCAGAGGTAGTCGAGGAAACAAGCCCCTTCATCAAAGTCGCCCGACGTACGGTAGGCGATGTAAGTCATCTGGGTGTTGAGATCATTGTGGTAATCACCCTTCCACGGCGGGAGCGAACCTGAATCGGCCGTCCATACGCCCTGCAAGGGCATCGGGGGCGCGCCGCGCCGGGAGGCGGCCCCGTAAAAGTAGCGCACGAGGGTGTAGTGCTGAAGAATGTGCGGCTCGGGCAGGCTGATTCGCGAGCGGGCCCAGAACGCCTCCCACCACTTTGCATGCCGGGCGAGCAGCTTGTCGTAGCCCTGCCTCAGCGCGGCCGCGACGCGCGCCTGCGCCACAGCTCCGGGGTCCGGGCCTTCGCGTCGCGTGGCGACAGTGACGGCAAGCAGCGTCGAATCGCCGAACCGCTTCCAGCCCGCGCAGACGGCATAGCCGGATTCTTCGGGGGCATCCTGCTCGAACCATCGCAAGCTTTTTGACCCACCCACGCGCGGCGGTGGATACCCTAGATTCTTCACCGAATCCGGCGTACACAGGCGGACGTCTTTGAGCGGTGGACCTGAAATGCGCGCCATCGCCACCGGCTTGCTGACGCTGGCGGCGTTTACGAACACGCTCGCACCGCCGCCGCCATTCACTCTGGCCAGGCCCTCGGCCGTGGCAAAATTCAGTTCGAAGGACTCCACCGACTGCGATGAATCGAGCTCGATTTCGAGACGTCCGGCGGGCAACTTCGTCGGCGGGCCATCAGGGGCATAGTTGGAATCGTAAATATCGTTAAACTCGTCCATGCGCTTACCGGCCACGATTTGCTGCATGGCTGCCCAGTTGAAGCGGTCGCGCACCTCGGTAAAACGTTTGGACGGCCGCTCGTCCCACAAGTCGCCGCGATCGAGCGAGAGCCGGAGCGTGTTGCCTTCGCCCCAGAGCAGAACGCCCATCGCGCCATTACCGAGAGGAATAGCCTCGTCCCAGGTCGTGATGGGCGCCGTGAGACGGAGGTTTGGTGTATTCATCTTATTCAGCCGCCCATGACATGGCGGCACGCGTAACCACCAAGAAAGGCAAGCGCTCAACGAAAAGCAAGAAGCCCATATTGGTTAGCCTTTTTTATATGCCAGATGGACGGCGCGCTTGCGCGGCGCACCAAACAGCGTCTGGTACGGTTTGCTTATGATGCCCACTTCAAGTCGAGCCTCTTATGGTTCAGAGCACAATCGCGAAGATAAAGGTTAATGAGATTCTGGTATGGCATGCCGAGCTGGGTGGCCAAGGACTTGAAGTAGGCCACAGTTCCCTTGTCCAAGCGCATCGTGATCGGCTGTTTCAGTGCCCTGACGTAAGGGTTTCGCTCGCTCTTCATCTTTCCGAAATCGTAGTGGTTTCTCATGGTGTCACCTTCCGTTCCAGTATTCTGTCTCTTCTAGCTTGTCGGCCTTGCGCGCAGAAATGATGCGGATGACGGTGTCGCTGGCGCGGTGGCAGTGACATACGACGACAACGCGGAGTCGGAAACTGATGCCCAGCAGCAGAAACCGGTCCTCGTCCGCCGAATGGTCCGGGTCGTGAAATCGCACAGCATTCTCGTCAAGGAAGACCGTTCCGGCTTCCTCGAACGAAACCCCGTGTTTCCGCCTGTTCTGGCGGCTCTTCGACTCGTCCCACTCGAAACGCATCGCATTCATATGTACACTGTACGCATTCCATCACGTGCCTGCAAGTCATTTCTGGTCATCATAAAGATTCCGTGAGAGAAAACGAGGGGACAAGAATTACGAATTACGAATAATTTTCACTGGCGTCCCACAGGGACGCCAAGGCTGTAGCGGTTTAGGCTGTAGGC
>JBAXJV010000397.1:0-2860 GCA_037137675.1 bacterium
GGCGTCAACGGGTGCATCAGCGCCGATCCGTTGTTTGAGTACGGCGTCTATCTGGGCGCTGGCAGCCCCTGTATCAACGCCGGGACCAACAACGCTTCGAACTGGGGGTTGGGCAACCCGTACACCACGCGGACGGACGGCAGTCCGGATTCGGGAACGGTGGACATGGGGTATCATTACAGCACCGGCCTCGACGCGGTCGCGTATGCCGACCTGTACGTCAAGACGAACGGGGATGACTCGGCCGTCGGAACCAGTTGGGGGTCAGCCTTGAAGACGCTCACCAATGCCCTGGCCCGGGCGGGAGATGTCCGGCGCATCTACATTGCGGCGGGGACCTACAGCACCAATACGACGGAGAAGTTCCCGCTCTCGATCGCCTACCGGTCCTGGATCGAATTGCTAGGTGCGGGGAGCACCTCGACCGTCATCAATGCGAAGAACCTGACTACTAACGTCTTCGCACTGAGCGTGGTCGCGAAGGCAAAACTGGCCGATCTCACGATCACGGGCGGAAACGCGGCTAGCGGCGGCGGCGTCTATATTGCAAGTTGCGGCGACGTCCTGATCTCCGGGTGCAACGTGACCAACAATGCCGGCGGCAGGATGGGCGGCGGGATATATGCGGACTACACCTACATAACCGTGAACGACTCCCTCTTAGCCGCGAATTCGGCGGCAGGGGGGGTTAATGCGTCCGGCTATGGCGGCGCGGTGTGTTTGACCGCAAGCAGAGCCAACGTGAGCAACTGTATTGTCCGGGGGAACTACAGCATGGGACAGAATTCCGGAGCGGGTGGCTACGGGGGGGGGATCTACATGGATGCTTCCTCCACATTAACGATGCAGCAATCGGTTCTGGCCAGCAACACCGCTAACAAGAACATGTCCGACACGGTGGGGGGTGGACTCTGCAATGCCGGTGTGGCGACCTTGCGGAACTGCCTGATTTGCACGAACCGGTCCACGGCCGTTGCCACGAAAGGCGACGGAATCTACTCGACGGGAACATCGACGCTTCAGAACTGCACTGTGGCCAATAACAGGGGAGAGGGCCTCCGCGTGGCTAGCGGGTTGGCTTCCGCGTCGAACACGATCTTCTGGGGCAATGGCGACGACCTCACCGGGACGGTATCCGTGGCTTACTGCGCTATCGGGACGGCCGACTCCTTCTGGACGCACGGTGTCAACGGCTGCATCTCGAACGATCCGCTGTTCGTGGATACAACTTATTTCCATGAGCAATCCAGAGTCGGGCACTACACGAACGGCTACTTCAGCGGCGGAGGATGGGCCGTCGCGCTGAGCAACAGCCCTTGCATCGACGCCGGGGACGACAGCGCCTGGGCCACCGAGCCGGAGCCCAACGGCCGGCGTATAAATATGGGCGCCTACGGCAACACCTCGGTGGCTTCGATGGGTTCCAGCATGCAAGGGACGATATTCATGCTTCGTTGAGTGCGAAGCTATTTTGTTCACTAAAGAAGCATGATTACAGCAGACTCGAGCGTGGCGGGCGCCTGAAACTACTCCCGCGACCGCAGGAGATTCGCCTGCTTGACTGATCGTTTCGGCTTGTGCCGGGGGTGCCGATCTCGGTGAGCGCGCCATCCGCTGCGTTACTGCCGATCATTGCCCGCGAGTGGCAAGCGGAACTCTCCCATTTGGCGGACGTTCGCACGACCGACACCCCGGGCTACTCCTTTTGTCCGTGGGCGCGCCCGGCGTCCACGCGCTGGACGTCGCTTCGCACCCGGAGGCCTATGCGCTGGAGATCACGCCGCACGGCATCCAGGCCGATGCAACTCGTACGCTGGTCTCGTACATGCCTGGCAGACCCTGAAGCAGATCGGTTCGCCGGTCACGATGGCAATCGGGGGCGACCACGTCCGGCCATTATCGGCTGAAAACCGGCGATACGCCTTGTCGGCCGTATCGCTCCGGGTTTGGCAACTGTGATAGGAAATCAAATTCAACCCGGTCGGATGGGTGTAATGACAAGACCCTGAAACGGCCACCCCGGGTCCGGGCGACGGTGTGGATCACCGCAGCCGTGCTGGCGGCGGTGCCATGGGCGCTCCCATTGCCTGACGGCAGGTCCGGCGGCCCCGCCGGACTGATGGCGCTGCCCTTCGTACACCTGCCCCCTTCTCTTTCCCCTTCGTGCTCTTCGCGGGCTTCGTGGTGGAAACTCCCCATTCGCGTCCATTCGCGTTCACAACACCGCACCGGGAGCGCGAGCGTCCTCGCGGCATCCAGGTTTACGGTCAATTCGTTGTGGGTTGTTTCCATGCTCGTTGTCCCTTTACACATAGCGCGCAGTGGCGCTCCTGCCCGAATTCCCCTGAGTCGTTCCGTATTCCCGGAACGCCGCACACATGGCGGCGATTATCTCCGGGGTGTGGTGGATGGTTTCCGGCGTCGATCAGGCCGCAACCACGAGGGGAGCTCTTTCATGTACGAACTGAACGATGTCCTCCTGCTCGCGCCGCGTCCGGCAGCGCGAATAGATGACGAACCGGCCCTGCGAGAGAATCTCGATCTTCTCGCGGATTTGCGCCGGGGTCAGCCCGATCAGCACGATCTCGGCCTGGGCGCCGGGCAACAAGTCGCCCAGGATATCTTCCGGCCTGGGCGTATTCGGGTCCTGCCGCCAGTTGTACATCGTCAACGAATTCATGGAACTGAGGTTGTCCCTCTGGTGGTAGGCCAGGGTATGGAAGTGGAGGAATCCGCCGTTGATCGCCGTGCTGGGCCGGAAATGGTCGGCCCAATTCTGATCCTTTGGCAGCAAGGCCTCGAAGGCGGCGCGGTACATCTTCAGTAAGTCGGCATATTTGCCGGCCGGAAAATAACTGCG
>JBAXJV010000398.1:0-2854 GCA_037137675.1 bacterium
CGACTGCATATTCATGGTTGCCCGCTCACCGTCCGGAGCTCGCCTGACACATCGGTTGATGAAAGCTACAGCCTGAACACCAGGCTCACTTTTCCACCGTCATTTTTCCTGCATCGCCGCCAACCAGCGCTCTCAAACGCGCGCCGATTTCCTGCAGGTTACGCGCCGCCGTTCCCAGCTGCCGGGAGCCTTCGGCGTTCTGCATGGCGACCTGCTTGATGCTTTCCATGGCGCGCCCGACCTGCTCCATACCGGCCAGCTGCTGCTGACTTGAAGCGGAGATCTGAACTGCAGCCCGCGAAGATTCCTGAACTGCGGCCGAAAGCGACCTGATTGCCTGACCCGCCTCCTCGGCTTGCTTGCCGCCATCAAGAACGCTCTTGCCACCCAACTCAGCGCTCAGAACCGCCTTCCCTGTAGCTTTCTGCACTTCGGCAAGAATTCCGCGCACCTGCTTGGTGGACTCCTTGGACTGATCGGCCAGATTGCGGATTTCCTGTGCCACCACCGCAAACCCCTTGCCCATTTCACCGGCCTTAGCCGCTTCGATCGAAGCATTTACCGCCAGCAGGTTCGACTGGCCGGCCAGATCGGCAACAGTCGAGACGATTTCCCCGACAGCCTGGCTATGTTCGTTCAGCCGCGTGATACTCTCGCCAATCACAGTCATCTGGTCGCGGATTCGAGAGAGGCCCTCGATCGTCTGCTCGGTTGCATGACGCCCGGTCTCGGCGGCGCGCGCCGCGCCCTGGGCACTGTCGGCAACAGACCGGGCTTTGTCTGCGGAGACCTGCGCGGTCTGGCGGATTTCTTCCACAGTGCTGGTGGTTTCTATTGTGGCGGTCGCGGCCTGACTGGCGCTCGAGGCTAATTGCGCGATGGTCGCTGAAATCTCGGCAGCCGTCGCGGCCAGAGCATTCACGCCCTCGCGGATCGGCATGGTAATGGCGTGCGATGAGCGCCAGGCCACCAGCACCGCAAGGATCAACGTGACGAGCACGCCCGTAATCAGAATCAAGGTTGTAGCAGCGAGCCCGTCCGTAACATCAACCGCCGCCTTCGAAATTTCCTGTAGCCCGCCGTTGGCTACACTGCCAGCCACCGCCACGACCTTGTCCGCGACGAGGCCACGCTGCAGTGAGTGTTCTTCGATAGCCTCCTTGCTTTTCAATACCTGCTGCATGGCAAGCTTGTACTGTTCTGTGGCCTCCCGGACCTTCTCAAGCTGCCCGATGTCCTCCTGCGTTTCCAGTAAAGCAGCAAGCGTGCCCGTCTCTTTCTCAAGAGGGTCAAACTCTTTCAAGAGATTGCTCAGGGCCCCCATATCCTTTGCGTTTTGAAAATTGAAGTTGGCGATCCGGATGCTATTTCCAGCGTTAATGATATCCTCAATCAAGCCTGTTTTCACAACCAGACTTCTAACCCTGGATAAGTCCTGCTTTGCCTCCAGCAGCTGCGGTTTGGCTGTGCCTGCCAATTCATCAATCGCGGCATTCATTTTCTTTTGCTGACTGATCCGTAAAAGCTGACACGCCTGAATGAACATTTTGCCGCTCTCGTTAAATGCCGCCTGCTGCGCGGCAAGGCTCTTGAACGCGACCTCTGTCTTGTCAACCAACGCCTCGTACTCGGCCACTTTGTCCCCGGCTTGAATTGCGCCCTTACGCAGGGTAACCAGGTCGCTGAATTTTTCCGCCAGACTTTCTGCATCCTTCAAGCGCTCCTTAATTTCGGCGATTTTTTTCCGGCCTTTATTGAGGAAAGCCTCATCGCCGCCGGAGGAATAGCTGCGGATATCGTAGATTGTCTCCCACGCTACAACGTTAACAGCGTGCGCTATCTGGACTTCCGGAGCGTGCTTGCTGGAAACCTCCAGCGCACTCGTAGACGCCAGATTCAAGCGCCAGACGGTTAGGCCTCCCAGCACGCACATCAACAGAATCAGCACACCGAATGCCATTCCGATTCTCAAGCCCAAGGTTAATTTCTGCATGTTTACCTGCCTCCTTTATTTGACGGCGACATCCGCCGCCGGTTTTCTACACTATTCCATAAATACATACATCTATGCCGGCTGCTGCACGACCAGTTGCGGATCAGTCAGCAGTTTGTCTGCGGAGAGGAGCACAGTCCCATCCGGCGCAATGCCCTTGAGATATGCAGCGCGCACACCGGTCAGCGTTGATAACGACGACTGTAGTTCATCCAACGCAAGCTGCCTGACTCCGGCGATGCGTTCCGCAAGAATGCCGAATTCCATGGCTTCTGATTGTAACACAAGCACCTGCCACGCGTCCCTCAGTCCGCGCTCGGGCAGGCCGAAGAGCTTGCGGAGGTCAATTACGGCTATGATCTGCCCGTGGACACAGGTAACACCCAGAATGAAGTCCGGCACGCCCGGCAGCGGGGTCAATTCGCTCAAGGCGCTGACCTCGCGGAGATGAACCAATTCGAAGGCGTAACGCTCGCCAGCCAGACCGAATTCGAGAACCTCGATACTATTGCCGTTGTCCCGGTCAGGACACGGCTGCTCACGGGCTAACTGCCTGGCTCTGGCCAGAAGCAGATTCGTCGCGACCTGCGCCTCATCGGCAACGGCCCTGGCAGAGGCTACCTCAGTAATTGCGCGCGGTTGTTCATGCATGCGCGGGCCCTTTCCTGTTTGGCATGGCTTCGGTGGCTGTCAGGATTGCGTTCAGCCGGCCTACCGTAAGGCCGCCGGATTGCGGCAACTCTTCGGACTCGTCACGATTGGCCAGAAGTTGGCGGAGGTTGCCTAATTGCCTGTCCGCCAAGGCCCTTTGGTTGCGCCGCCGGTAGAGATTTGCCATGCTGAAAATGGCGGTCAGATGGT
>JBAXJV010000399.1:0-2843 GCA_037137675.1 bacterium
GTCTCTACGGCCTCGACATAGGCGGCTTCAACTGGGCCATGAGCGACACGCGCGGCTGTCAGATCGGCTTGGCTGGCAACCGTGCCGGCAACCTGCTCGGCGTCGAAATCGCCGCCGGCATGAACTGGGTGGGCAATGAGATGGTCGGCTGCCAGCTCGGACCGATCAACCGCATCGACGCCCTCGGCAATGGCCTGCAGGTGGGCCTCTACAATACGGCCGGCGAAGATTTCGGCGGTTTGCAGATCGGCGGCTTCAACTGGGTCGGCAACATGCGCGGCGTCCAGATCGGCATCGCCAACGCCTGCGACACGCTCCATGGAATTCAGATCGGCGTCTTCAACTTCGTCTCCAAGGCCAACTACCTGAACTTCTGCCCGGTCTTCAACGCCAGTTTCTGACCACGTCGCGCCTGCGAGACGGGCCTTTTTCAATTCTACCGTAACGAGCCTCAAGGCCTCTGCCTCCGTGTCGAGGGCGTCGCTAGGATTCCAGATATTCCAGATCTTTACCGAAGCTTTCCATACGCTTGACAATCCGGCTCCACTTTAGTGTCACACCCCCTGTGAAAGCGCTCAGCCAGACATTCGGGGCGGGTTTTGCCGGTGCCGTGCCGACAGTTCACTCTCCGCTCTTCGCTGATCTCGATCCCTGACCTCTTCACCTGCGTCCTCCCGGCACTCGCCGCCGACGTGCGGTTGTCTGTGTCCGTCTGTGCCACTTTTCCGCTTTAGGGCATGTTTTCACCACAGGGCAGGTAGGGTTTTACCCCATGTGAAGTAGGGTTTTACCCCATAGCGACGAATATTCCAATGGTGTATTCTTTTATCAATAAAGCCAAGAAAGAACCCAAGAAAGAACCCGCGAAAGAGACCTAAGGTCCTGAGGGACAGCAAATGATCATCCGCCAACCAGTATCCTTGTCAACGGAGCGGCGCATGACCTTTGTGTCCGTCGTCTCCGCACTGACGATTTTCGTCGGTGGCCTGGTACTCGTCGGCTGGGCGGTCGACGTGGGTGCGCTGAAGAGCATCCTGTCCGGCTGGGTGTCCGTAAATGCGAACACGGCCGTGGCGTTTGTTCTGATCGGGATTGCACTCTTGTTTTCCGCGCGCCCGCCGGGCTTACTCTACAACGTGGCACGGTTGTGCGGCTGGCTGGCCGGTGGGATCGGACTGTTGACGATTGCGGAATACATCAGCGGCTGGAATCCCGGCTTTGACCAGTGGTTGTTTCTCGAACTGGCCGGCACGGTGGCAACGTCGAATCCAGGCCGCATGGCGCCGGATTCGGCGTTGTGTTTCGTGTTGCTGGCGGCCGGATTGGAAACCGTCCGTGCCGTACGCCAGCGCAGCCGGATGTTGACCATTTCAGTGATTTTCGGCGGGATTGTGATGTCGCTGGCGGCGGCGGCCGTCACGACCTATTTATCCCCGTCGTTCGGGTCCTTCGGGTGGTGGGGATTGACGAACATGGCGGTGCCAACCGCGACGGTGTTTGTGGTTCTGGGCGTGGCGCTGATCGTATTGGCGCGGCAGGCCGGCGGTTTGAACTGGTTTCTCGGTCGGGGCCCCACATGGCTGTTCACGAGTTCGTTGATGCTCATGCTGTTGCTCGGTCTCCACGCCAGCCGGAGCGCGCTTTGGCAGGCCGACACCGCTCTCCGTGTCCGCTATGCCGAACAGGTGCTTGCCGCGATCAGTGACGTTCTCGGCGAAGCCGTCAAGACCCAATCCCACACGCGCGGCTATGTCATCACTGGCGAGGACCGGTATCTCCAGTCCGAACAGGCAGCGTCCGTTCGTTGTCGCGCTGCGATGGCGGAACTGCGCGCACTCCTCCTTGTCCCGGACCAACAAGCGCGCGCCGTCCAGATCGAAGCGCAGATCAATGAACTGCTCCAATGGTATCCGCAGGTCATCGCGGTCCGTCGCAGCGGCGGTGCGGGCATCGACCAACGCGCCATGGTCAATCATGGCGAAGACTTGATGGAACGCCTGTGGGCGTCGATCAAACAGATGGATAACGCCGAGGGCCAGGTGCTCCAGGAGCGTAGCCGGAAAGCACAACGCGTGGCCCTGTTCACGCAAGTATTCATCAGCAGCATCACACTCGCCGGTTTGATTATCTTCCTGTCGGTATTGGTGGGTCTGAACCAGGCTGAACTAAGACGGCAACAGGCGCTGGAGGCGCTACACGCGTCGGAACTCCGCTATCGCCGGTTGTTTGAGGCGGCGCGCGACGGCGTATTGATCCTCGATGCGGAGACGGGACAGGTGGTGGATGTGAATCCCTACTTGGTCGAGTTGCTGGGGGTCACGCGCGAGGTGTTACTCGGCAAGAAGGTTTGGGAACTGGGATTCTTCAAGGATCTCGTCGCCAACGAGGCCAACTTCATGGAGTTGCAGGCGAAGCAATATATCCGCTGCGACGACATGGCGCTGGAAGGGCACGACGGCATGCGGCACGAAGTGGAATTCATCAGCAACGTCTATCTGGTCAACAATCAGAAGGTGATCCAGTGCAACATCCGCGACATCTCCGAGCGCGTGCTGGCGGCAGAACGATTGCGGCAAGAGACCGAGCAATTGCAGGCGAACAACGAGGAACTCTCGCGGCTCAACCGCCTCATGACGGGCCGCGAACTGCGCTTGATCGAGATGAAACAGCAGGTCAACGATCTGGCCGCCCAACTCGGCCAGCCGAGGCCGTATGCGTTGGCCTTCATGGATGCGGCCGCGGCGGAGGACCCCCGCACCACGCCACAACCAGGCGAACCGGAGTCAGAAGTCAGTTTGGCCACTGACGCAGGGCCGTCAGATGGGGCGGGAGATGAGAAAGGG
>JBAXJV010000400.1:0-2839 GCA_037137675.1 bacterium
CTGGCGAAACTCAGGGCGACCTGCCCGTCATGATTCCACCCGGCGCCTTCCTGCGTTCCGGGCAGGCCATCATTAAAAGCGCGAAATTCCGCGATGGACGGCCCGTAATTGCTGCGGGCGGATACACTCAGGCTGTCAGTTATTTCTGGTTTTTGAATGTCCCGGTGAATCTGTATCACTTCGATGCGGAGCTCGCGGCGTGCAACCCGTCCAATACGGTATACGCATGGAATTTCGGCCATGAACAAATCCGCCGCACGCCCTCGCTGGATTGGCTGATTGAGGGTGCCGCGCACCACGTGATTTCGCTCACGGCATCCAATGCGCTGGGTGCAACCCGCATTACTGTTCCGGTTTTCGCGTTTGGAACCCAGGCAAAGGCCAGCATAAACAACCTGTTTGAACGGCAGGCGTTTCGCAATGCCCTGCTGACTATGTGTCGCGCTGTACCAGCCGACAAAGATCCTTGCGCCTTGTGGAGTGCGGACTTGTGGGCAACGCTGGTTGGAGTATCCGAACCATACCGCGGCTACGATATTCTAAGGGAGGTTTTTTCGCGGAGTACAACCATTCGAAAAGCCCTTGCAGCCCCCGAACGGCAATTTCTGCAGGACATTTTAATCGGATGCACACGAATCATGGCCCCCACCAACGTTCCAGTCTGGATCAACCGCTTTGTGGAGGAAAACAACGACCGGGCCGCCAAGCAGCATCTTGAAATGGAGCGGTTTGACTTCACCCTCTACGACATACAGGACATTCAGACTGCGCGTGCCCAAGCTCTGGAAATGCAGAAACGCGCATTGACGACAGATGACACACTGCTGGCGCAGATTCGAATGGGCGACGTTGAGCGTGCCAGCGGAAATATCGAAGGCGCCGCGCGTATCTACAGCGCCGCGCAGGATCAGTACCGCAATATCACACGTTCCGGCATGACTATTCAAAAGCTCCAGAGCTCCGCAGCGGCGCCCGGAAAACCCCGCGACAACAAACGCCTTGCAGAAGAAGCCCATGCGGACAAACCTGCCGTTACGCTGCGCGCTACAGCGCAAAGCTGGAAAACCTTCGCCGTACAGGAAGCCGCATTTCTGGCGACCGCCCGCAACCTGATCCAGAAAGGGTACCTGTTCGAAGCGCGCGATATCCTGCAAAAATGGGAGCTGGAGGTGCCGCTTTGTAAATTGAACGGTGAGTTCCCGATCGCCGAAGCAGAATACTACATTGCGGCCCAGCACTATGTGCGCGCCATTGCCGGGCTGCGGATTTATCGAAAAAGCGTGGATATCTCAGGCTCGCTCCCGGAAGCCATGGGGCTTGAAATGACCTGCCTTATCCAACTCAGACGGAAGCAAGAAGCCGCAGAATTAGCCAGGGACATTCTGAAGCGGATAGCCAACCATCCCGTCGCTGAAAAAGCCCGGAGTGTGCTCGAATATGGAATATAAACTATTCATTACCGCCCTCTCGGCGGCAGCAATATTTTTTGTTCGCGCGGAGGTGCAGAGTGCGCCCGCGCCCCGCGCCGGCACCGGCACAAAACAGTCCAGCTATTTATACACCGCACCGGACCCAGCAGCCACTGGCGGCATCCATGGCCGCATCGCCACTCCGGCCAAGCCCATGCTGAAAATCTTCGCACAGGCGGCTGACGAGTGGAAGCACGTCTATTGCGGGGAGCTTGCAGACGGAGGAACGGAGTTCCGCTTTAAAGGTTTGCCGGTTGGTAAATATGACCTGCTAATTCTGTATGCCGATGGTTTTTATGAAGGGTTAAGTCTTAATCAGGATCAGAACACACTCACTGATTCCGACCAGTCCTTCATCAATGCCGCCATTATGAAGTCCACCCCGTTTTTCAATCAGAAGAAAATCCACCGCTCCGAGGGCGTGACCGGGTATGCCGGTAAAGCGCGCTGCGTCCTGCAGGAAGTTCGCACGCTGCCAATTACCTTGCAAAGCGCCGAGGTCCGGGCGGATATCCAGGTGCGCAGCATTAAGCTCGTCCTTCCGGAGGACGTGGGTATCGGCTGGAGCGTCGTCAACACCCGCGAAATTGTGCGTCAGGAGGTGGCGGCAACAGAATGCAAAGGGCTGTTGCAGCACCATTTTGATCCCCAGCTCGGTAATATCCGCGTAATTGACACCACCAAAGAACTGGGAAGTTTGTCGCTGAAATAGTTTGAACCGCATGTTTAGCAAGGAGTTGATGAGACTATGGCAACTTTGACTTTTTTAAACGGCATTGAAGCGAATAAAACCTTTGTCATCAATGATACAAAGGCCGCCACCATTGGGCGTAACGGAGAGTGCGACATCATCGTCGAAGATGCCGTGATCTCCGGAAAACATGCGCGCCTGGAATGGATAGAGGGCGAATGGAATATTACCGACCTCGACAGCGCCAATGGCACTATGATCGAAAATCAGCAGGTCACGACCGGCGCCTTGCAGGACAACACCGTGATTGTATTCGGACATGAAATACAGGCGCTGTTTGCATACGACGAGGCCGTGGTGGTGGAAGACGGACAACCGGCTGAATCGAATCACGCGCAAGCGCAGCCCAGGGCACAACGCACCACTCCACCGGCTGCTTCGACTGACGAAATGGCGCTTGTCGAGCAGATGCAAAAAAACGCCGACCTTATACGCCGTGAAGTTGGCAAGGTCATCATTGGACAGACCGAACTGCTTGATCAGGTTTTAATGGTTCTGCTGGCGGGTGGCCACGGGCTGCTTGTGGGCATGCCCGGAATGGCAAAAACGCTCATGGTCAGCACAATCGCCAGAGTTCTGGATATGGATTTCAAGCGTATTCAGTTCACGCCCGACCTGA
>JBAXJV010000401.1:0-2836 GCA_037137675.1 bacterium
AGGGGATTCACAGCATTGAATATGCTGACGGCTCCGCCACCGGATACCAGCACGTTCGCTGGATTGTTGTTCCAGCTCTGTATCATGATTGGCTTTGTAATGACGAGCTGCGCCCCAAGCGTATACGTGCCGTTGGATATGGTGATTGTGAGCGGCACCGAGCCCGTAGCCATCAGGGCGCTCATGGCCCCCGGAATGCCAGCTGCCGCCTTGGCCCACGTGTCGTAAGGCCACGTAACGGAGCCGTTCGTCGAAACAAATGTCGCCAGCGGAGAGACCCGTACGTCATTTGTAATCACAGCCGTCGCGGATTGAAGGGACACGTTGCTGATCAAGAGCGAAACAGTGTACGAGCCCGGCGCGCTGTACGTATGCCCGACTGCCGACAAGTCTGCACGGTTGCTGGTCGTTCCATCACCGAAGATCCAGCCTGCAAAGTTGATGTTTGTGTCCGCACCCTCGGCATACGGAGTGAACGTAACGCCAAGCGCATCAATACCCTCGTGGGCAGAGGCCACGACTCCGCATCGCAGGCTGCCGGAATTCACAGTCGGAGCCTCGTAGCAGCCCATGTCCTGGATGGCCAAGCCGTCGCCATTGCCGTCAATGCGCCGCAGATTACCGGCGAGATCTGTGGCCATGGACAAGATGTTTGATCCGGTGTCTATGCAAGGCGAACCCGGCATCAGCGTGTAGTCTCTGGCCGCGGGATTGGTGAACCGGGGCTCTGCAGAGATATTGCCATTGCCGCTCACGAATGTGCCGGGTCCCATGCAGGAATTTGAAATGGCCCCGCCGGTCATGCTGATGTCGCTTGCAATTGTCGTGTAGAAATCCGAGTCGTTGAAGTACACGATCGAATTGACGACAGCACCGCCGGACATACTGATGCCATTTCCGGTGTTCCCATAGATGGCATTCCCGCTGACCGTGCAGTTCTGCACCGTGCCGCCGGACATGCTGATGCCGCGCCCCTGATTGTTGGCAATCAGGCAGTTCTGGAGGAGGTCGCCAGCTGTTATGGTGACCGTTATGCCTGCAGTTATAGCTGAATTTTGAAGGTTGTTAGTGAATATGCAGTATCGAGCCGTGCAATTGCCCAGCATCCAGAGCGCGCTGCTGGGACTAGTGCTGCTTCCGGGCTTGTTGCCAATGAACGTGCAATATTCTACGATTGCACCCGACGTGAGTTTCAGTGCGCCCACTCCACTCTGATTGCTCTGGTCGTAGTTATTGGTGAACGTGCAGCGGGTGACGAGGCCGCTTGATGCATAGACAGAAGAGCTCCGGGATCCACAACAGGATTTGACCATGCAGTTCGACAGAACGCTGTTGACCATGTATACGCCGCCGCCCTCACTTCCGTCTACCCGAGCCTCCCCTTTGAAGATGGTAAATCCGGATACGTTCACGTTGGTGAGCACCAGCACCCGCATGATATTGCCCGCCGCCGCCCCCGGCCCGGCCAGAACGGTGTTTTCGGGGTTGGCGTCCACGCTCCGCATCGTGATCGGCGTCGTGGTGCTGCTGATAACGACGTTGGAGACGGCATAGACTCCGTTCGTGACCAGGATCAGATCGCCGGCGGTCGCGCGGGCAGCGACGTTGCTGATGGTCTTGAATGCCAAAGTCCAATTCGTGCCGGCGGCACCGTCATTACCGTTGGTCTTGACATACCAGATGTTCGCGGTGTTCATGGCGTTGCTGATCGTGGACCAGGCGATGCCCGCCGAATTCGAAGCCATGACTTCGTATTGATAGACTTGCTGCAAAGCGAGATCGCCTGCGAAATTCGTGAATACGCCGCTTTGCTGGCCCACGGCCACGGTGGTCGTGGGTCCGCCGGAAGCCAGCCAGTAGAGGAACCAGCAATAGGGCGCCTCGCCGCCCGTGTCAGTGACCTGTGACTGGAACGTGCTTCCGCTTGTCGAATTGACGGGCCCCAGATTCCTGACAGCCGGAAGGTAAATGGTGGTGAATCTCTGCGTGTCTGACCAGGCGGATCCTGTCGTATTTGACGCGTAACAGCGATAGACGTAGGAACTTCCTGAAAGCAGCCCTGCGAGGGTTGCGCTTAAATTCTGCCCTTTGCTACAATTCGTTCCCACGGCGACGACGGTCGTCCAGGCTGATGTGCCGCTGTTCGTGCCGGCATCACTGTAACCGCAACAGAAGGCAACGGCCGTATTCGTGCCTCCGCCGTCGCCTGTCAGCAGGCCATTCACCGTGGCATTGCCTGGGCCAAGGAGCGTCGGGCTCTGGCTGATGATCGCCAGGTCGGTGGAACTCAGATATCTCACGATCACGATGCCGGAGCCGCCTGTACCGCCAGCGTTAGTCTTAATGGCTGAATCGTCCCAGCTGCCGCCACCTCCCCCGCCGGTATTATTGGTGCCATTGTCGCCGGTTATTCCGGTTAAGTTTAGCCCGGCTTTTCCGTTCCCGCCGCCGCCCAAACCTCCGCTGCCGGAGGTTGATCCGGCAGCTCCGCCGCCGCCGCCGCCCGCAAAGTATCCAGCGGGAGATCCCGGCACTAACCCGGCGAACTGCGAAAATTGGATCCCCGGCCCGCCTTTACCCGCCACAGTAGTTGTGGCATTACTGCCCGCCCCGCCCGCCCCGCCGCCACCGCCACCCCCAAATTGGGAACCTGTAGCAGAAACGCCGCCTGTACAGCCATACCCGGTTGCACCTGAAATGCCTGAATTGCTCTGTGAGGCGGAGCCTCCGGAACTCGGCGTGATGCTAATATAACTCCCGCCTCCGCCCGAACCGCCCGAAGCGCCAGTTCCGGGGTTCCTGTTATAAGAACTACCTCCGCCTCCCCCCAGCGCAG
>JBAXJV010000402.1:0-2816 GCA_037137675.1 bacterium
GGCCGTGGCGGGCGCAGATTGCCTGTGGCGTGGTTCGCGACCACCCGGCTGGTTGATCGTTGCCGCACTATCCGTGGCGGCCTGCGTGGCAGCGTGGATGGGTTTCCGCGCCTTTCATCTGCCGGAGTTGTACCTGCAACGCATGCCGGGCGAGGCGCAGGCGTGGTTCAGTCGCATGTATCTGATGGGCGCGCTGTGGAGCGGCGTGGCGATTGCAGCCCTGCTTGCAGTACGGCTCGTTAGATCGCGCGGCGTGATTTTGGCGATCGGTCTGGCTGCCGTACTGGAACTGAGTCTGACGATGCACGGCGCCTGGCCTCAGGCGCCGGCTGACCAGTATCTGCCAGGGATCCCGCGCTCGAAGCTCTGAAGCGTTTGCCGCCGGGTCGCGTGTGCGGCGTTGGCTGCCTGCCGCCCAACTTAAATCTGGAACTTGGGTTGAGCGACATACGCGGCTATGACGCAGTGGACAATATTCGCCTCGTAACCCTGCTTCAGGCCGCCAATCCGGCTTGGCGGACGATGACGCCATACGCGATTACACAATGGTATCGTCCGCAGGTGTCGCCGATTCTGCACATGCTAAACCTGCGCTATCTGGTTTTTCGCGGCTCGCCGCCGGCAACACCGCCGTCCGGAACGCGGATCGTGGCGATGAGCGACGACTACTGGAT
Source organism: bacterium (assembly GCA_037137675.1). Lineage (GTDB taxonomy): Bacteria > Verrucomicrobiota > Kiritimatiellia > CAIKKV01 > CAIYGI01 > CAIYGI01. Next base: position 675 of record JBAXJV010000402.1, read on the forward strand.
TGCCGAAAATATGCAAGCCCTGCCGCGCGCATTCATGCCGCGCCGGGTTGATTTCGCGCGCGAGTCAGAAATGGTGGCGCGCATGGCGCAGCGCACCTTTGATGCGCGCGAACAGGCATTCAGCTCCGAGCCCTTGAGCGTGACGGGTCCGGTGACGGGCCTGGTTGAGATCGTGGCCGAGACCCCTGGCCATGTGACGCTGGCCTACACAAGCAGCACGCCCGCACTCTTGGTTCTGGCAGACATGTGGTATCCGGGATGGAAGGCCATGTGCGGCGGCCATCCAGTGCCGGTGCATCGTGTGAATTACGCGTTGATCGGGGTCGTTGCGCCGGCAGGGAAAGGGCAGATCGAACTGCGCTACTGCCCCGATAGCTTTCTTTCGGGTCTGATTCTGTCGTTATCTGGGGCAGTCATACTGCTCTTTTGGTATGTCTTTGCGGCCGTGAAGCGTGTCCGCGCCCGCAGCCATGGACCCGAACCCGCGCTCGAATCGGGAACCAAACATGATTGACAGCAAACGACTGACGCGCTGGTACGATTTTCAGGCGCCAGTTTATCATTTCTGGCGCGACAATTACGAAAGTTCGTTGGTTGCCGTTGTCGCGAAATTGTTGACGGATAATGAATCGCCTAAAGAAGTGTTGGATGTAGGATGCGGCAGCGGATTGCTTGCAGTCGGATTGGGGATAAAGCACCCCAATTGGCGAATTACGGGCGTGGATCCATCGATCGGAATGTTAACCATTGCGCGCAAGGCAGCAATCAAGCGTGGGCTTGGCAATCTCGTTTTCACGGAAGGCATCGTCGCCAGGCTGGAATTTCCTGACGCGCGATTTGATGTAATTGTTGCTTCCGGCCTGTTTCCGAACATTAACGACCACGCGGGTGCCCTTGCGGAAATGAAGCGTGTTTTGAAGCCCGGTGGAACCATGGCCGTCATCGAATTCGACCGCACTTCCATGGGCACTTTAAGTCGGGCGTTTTTTAATTGCATGATCATTGGGTATCGCATGATATCAGGCGTTTTTCGTCGTTTCCGGTTTGCCGTCGATTGGGACATCGAGAAAAGCACGATCGACAGGAGCGTTTTTCTCGATACGTTGACAAACTCCGGATTCGCTGTAAGTGCGCTGCGAAGCGCTGGAGATCATATGGTATTTGTTCTCAGGAATGCTGGAACGTAAAATTTTCTGTTATACTGAACCCAAATGAATTTTACACATGCAATGCTGGGTGGCTGGCGCGGGGCGGTGCTGCTGGTGCCGCGTCTTGCGTCTGGTGTTATCCGTGTCCATCCACGTCCATGCGTGGTTCGTTTTGCGGCGATTGCGGTTCTGGGAATGCTGGCGGGGACGGGGTGGGGGGCGGCTGGAGATTTCGAGCGGTATATGGTGATTCTCGAGCGTAAACCGTTTGGCGCCGAGGCGCCGGTGGTGGCGGCTGGCACGGCCCCGGCTGCGGTGCCGGATGCCGAATCGTTCATCAAGACGCTCAAGATGACCGCGATCACGAAGAACGATCTCACCGAATCGGTGTGCGTTGGTCTCTCTGATACGACCACGAAGAAAAACTACTTCCTCACTGTCGGCGATGAGGAGGACGGCATTGCACTCGTGGAGGCTGACTATGACCACGACCGCGCCCTGCTGCGCAAAGCGGGTGACTCGCGCTGGATCAACATGAACGGCGATGTCGCCGCCGGTGCGGCGGCGCCCTCGCTCCGTGGCCTGCCACCGCCTCCGTCGCTGGCGTCCGTGCGGTCCGTGGTGCGGGGGAGTAGCTCGGGGCCGCCCGGGCTCACAACCGAGCAGTACCAGCGTACGCGCCACCTGCGGCCGATGCCGTCGCCTCCTTCATCATCTCTTGGCCGGGGCGACGCTTCTCCGGGCGGAGTAAAGCTGTCGAATGAAGAGATCGAGGCAAAGCTGCGAAAGTACAACATGGATCTAATCCGCGCTGGAGGCGAGAAAGGGATCCCGTTGCCGATCGAATTGTCACCTGAAGAAGACGCCCAGCTTGTCAAAGAAGGCGTGCTGGAATAGGGGAGAGGGTGCAACTCAGGTAGTCAGGAGCCAGGATTCAGTCTGGCCACTGACGCAGGGCCGCCAGATGGAGCGGGAGTGAGACACGCATTGTCGA
>JBAXJV010000403.1:0-2778 GCA_037137675.1 bacterium
ATGCTTGCTGACCGGTTTGTGCTCCTGGAGCAAGTCGTAAAGCGGATCTGGTGGGGAGATAAACTGGCGGCCTTTGCGCGCAGCCGGATCGGCTGGGCGGCGGCCCTGAGGCCGGCGCGCCAGCATCCGACGGCGGTAGTGTTATTCACCAGCGGTTCTGAGAATCTCCCCAAAGCTGTTCCGCTCACCCACGCCAACATTCTGGCCAACCTGCGCGACATCTGCAATGTCTTCGAATTCAAGCACAACGACCGCCTGCTCGGCATGCTGCCGCCATTCCACTCCTTCGGGCTCGCGATCACCACGCTGCTGCCGCTGCTGGGCGGAGTGCCGGTGGTCTATCACGCCAATCCCACCGAGGGAGCTGCGCTGGCGCGCTTGATCGAAGCCTACAAAGTCACACTGCTGGTCGGCACGCCGACTTTCCTGAACGGCATCGTGCGTGTGGCGCGCGCAGGTGAGCTTGACACTTTGCGGCGGGTTATTTCAGGGGCGGAAAAATGCCCTGCGCCACTGTACGATCTGATTAAACGCCTGTGGCCGCAGGCCCATCTGGTGGAAGGCTACGGCATCACCGAATGCTCGCCGGTGGTGTCGCTGAACGACGAACAGGCGCCGCAATTTGGAACCATTGGCAAAGTCCTGCCATCCATTGAGCATGCGCTGGTGGAAATTGACGGCGCAAGCCGGGTGGCGCAAGGGCAGACGGGGATGCTGTTGTTGCGGGGCCCGAGTATTTTTGGCGGGTACCTGAACCATGACGGCGCCTCGCCGTTCATCGAATTCGAAGGCCGGAACTGGTATCGCACCGGCGATCTGGCGAGCGAGACGCCGGACGGGCTGCTGATCTTTGCCGGACGCTTGAAACGCTTCGTAAAACTGGGCGGTGAAATGATCTCGCTGCCGGCGATCGAGGAAGTGCTCAATCGCCAGTATGCGCGCGCCTCCGACGACGAGCCAGTCCTGGCCGTGGAGGCCACGCCGGCGGAACTCAACCCGGAACTGGTTCTTTACACAGTGCGAGAGCTTGACCGCGAGCAGGTCAACCGCTGCATTCGCGCGGCAGGATTGCCGGCACTCTACACCATCCGCACAGTCGTCAAACTCGACAAAATCCCGCTACTGGGAACCGGCAAGACGGACTACCGGGCGCTCAAGCAGTCAATAATCGAGACCAAACCGGGATAACGGGTTTAAGTGTGTTTAAGTGTCCGGTTTTTCGTTGACGCCGCAATAACCGGCGCGCATTATCGGGCTTTTAATATTGATGTTAAAGGAGCATGTTGTGGTTACAATAAATTTGACTGGCAAGACGGCGATTGTCACCGGCGCAGGGCAGGGCCTGGGTGCCGCCACGGCAAAACGGCTGGCTCAGGCCGGCGCCAATGTAGTGATCAACTACTTCAACGATCCGGCGGGTGCCAATCTGGCGCGCGCTAAGGAGACCGCCGCTGCGATCGGGCCCACAGCCCTGCCCATCGAGGCCGACGTGCGCGATCCCAAGAGCCTCGCGGCCATGTTCGACGAAACCATCCGGCACTTCGGTGGCGTACACATCGTCGTCAATAACGCGGCTATTCTCCGCGATAAGAGCATCAAGAAAATGACTTTGGATGAATGGCAGAGCGTAATTGACACAAACCTGACCGGGGTGTTCAACGTCTGCAAGCTTGCGGCGGAGCGACTTGCCGATGGCGGGCGTGTCGTAAACATCTCATCAATCACGGCATTTCATGGTTTTTTCGGACAATCAAATTACGCCGCCGCCAAAGCGGGCGTGTCGAGCCTGACGCGAGTGCTGAGCAGGGAACTGGCCAAACGGAAAATCACCGTCAACGCGGTGGCACCGGGCGTGATTTTAACGGAAATGGGCAAGAGCATTCCCGATGAAGTCCGGACCGAGATGCTTAAAGCCATCCCGCTGGGCAGGTTTGGCGAGCCCGACGAAATTGCCGATGTGGTTCTCTTTCTCTGCAGCGAGCTTTCATCCTACGTGACCGGACAGACCATCCATGCCAGCGGTGGATGGTGGGTATGACCGCGCCGCGTGACAAAAAATGTTGCTCCGTTGAGGAAGCTGCCGGCCTGATCGCTGACGGGCAGACCGTGGCATGCAGCGGGTTCATCGGGGCGGCGCATCCCGAGGCCTTGACTGCGGCCATTGAAAAACGCTTCAAGGCCACTGGCAAGCCGCACGGGCTGACGCTGGTTTATGCTGCCGGCCAGGGCGACGCCAAAACGCGCGGCTTGAACCATCTGGCCCACGAAGGTTTGCTGCAGCGGGTAATTGGCGGCCACTGGGGACTGGTGCCCAGCCTGGGCAAGCTGGCGATCGAAGGAAAAATCGAGGCTTACAATTTTCCACAGGGGGTGGTCTGTCAGCTTTTCCGCGACATCGCCGCCGGACGTCCGGGCTGCATCACGCACATTGGACTGGAGACCTTCATTGATCCGACCGTGCGGGGCGGCCGCCTGAACGACGTCACCCCGCCGGGGCTGGTCGAGCGGATCGAGTTGGGCGGCAAAGCATGGCTCTGGTACAAGGCTTTTCCGGTCCACGTTGGCCTGATCCGGGCCTCCGCGGCGGACCCCTTTGGCAATTTGGTCATGGACCGCGAGGCGATCATTGGTGAAATATTACCCATCGCTCAGGCGGTCCACAACTCAGGCGGAATGGTTCTGGCTCAGGTAGGCCGCTTGCTGGACAGTCCGGCCAATCCGCAGCATGTGCGCGTCCCAGGCATACTGGTGGACCGGATCGTGATAGCCCGGCCACAC
>JBAXJV010000404.1:0-2755 GCA_037137675.1 bacterium
AACAGCCTACAGCCTAAACCGCTACAGCCTTGGCGTCCCTGTGGGACGCTAGTGAATTTCTTAAGTAATTTCAAGCGCCTCAAAGCCGGCATGTTTTTCGCGCCTTTCGCGTGTTTCGTAGTTAAATCTTCTTCTTTATCCGTGCTATCCGTGTAATCCGTGGCGCGAAGCTGCTTTGTCTCAGGCCCTCTCCATCTGGCGGCCCTGCGTCAGTGGCCAGACTCCTCTGAGAAACCAGGGTTCAGGGTGTCAGGGTTCAGGGTTCAGGGTTCAGGGGTCAGGGTTCAGGAAAAGTCCGGCCTGAACCCTGAACCCTGGTGTCTCAGAGGAGCAATGTCAGTGCTCGACTCCTGAGCTGTTCTTTCGCTCTTCCATGCAGGAATATGCGAATTTCCTAATAGCCTGCGTCCCATGGGACGCTAATGATTGAGGTTTGTTGCTTGAAAAAGCCTTTCTTCACGCAGACCATAAACACCCTTGGTGTTTCTCAATCGCTTAGCGATAAATACCCTTGGTGTTTCTCCATTTAATGTTATGCTAGGGCTGTTTTCGACAAGAATTGCAGGTAAATGAGAGAGGAGCCGGGAAATGAAACGATTTTTCCTCGAAAAACTGGAGCAGTGGAAAGATTCGCCTCTTCGAAAGCCCCTGATCTTGAGGGGGTTGCGACAGACCGGAAAAACCTGGTGCCTTCGGGAGTTTGCCAACACGTCTTTTCCGGGCGGCCTGCGCCTGATCGACTTCGAGCACAGCCGGAAATGGCAGTCGGTTTTCGAGGCCGACCTGGACCCCAAGCGGATTCTTACGGAGCTGGAAATCCTTCTGGGGCAACCGATCCGCGCGGGCCAAACCATTTTGGTCTTCGACGAGATCCAGCAATGCCCCCGGGCCTTGGCATCGTTGCGCTACTTCTACGAGCAGATGCCTGACCTGCATGTGGCCGCCGCCGGTTCGCTTCTGGACTTCGCCTTGGAAAGCATTTCGTTTCCTGTGGGGCGCGTCCAGTTTCTTGACCTTTTTCCGATGACGTTCGGCGAGTATCTGCTCGCGACCGGGCATGAGGCCATGGCCGGGCTGCTCACGGCACGGCCATGCCGGGTCTCCCCCGCCATCCACGACGCCTTTCTGCAGGAACTGCGCCGCTTCTGGATGACAGGCGGCATGCCAAAATGCGTCCAAACCTGGGTGGACACGCAAAGCATTCTGAATGTCCGTGCCGAGCAGGACAATCTGCTGTCCGCTTTTCAGCAGGACTTCTCCAAATATACCCCGAGGGTTGACCGCCACTGTCTTGAAACGGTCTGGGAAAGCGCGGCGAAAGCTGTGGGCGGACAAATCGCCTTTGCCCGTCTGGCTCAAGATTACTCGGGGACCACGAATAAGAAGGCCTTTCAAGTCCTTTCGACGGCGCGGCTACTGCGTCCCGTGCATGCCGCATCGGCAGACGGCCTCCCCCTGAACTGTGTGGCGACCACCCGCCTCAAAGCGATCCTGGGCGACATCGGGTTGATGCAGTCTCTCTGTAACCGCACAGCCGCCGATGAATGGGCGCAGCAGGACCTGCTGGCCATCTATCGGGGCGCCCTTGCCGAGCAGTTTGTCGGGCAGGAGCTCGCCGCGTCACTGACGGGCGGCGAACCTCACTGGTGGAAACGCGACTCCAAAAACAGCACGGCCGAGGTGGATTATCTGGTGGAACTGCACAGCGGCATCCAGCCGATTGAAGTAAAAAGCGGGCGTGCCGGCAGCCTGAAGAGCCTCCACCAACTCCTCAAAGAGCATCCCGATTGCCGGGACGGCATCGTCTTTTCCTGCGCCCCCTTTGCAGAACTTCCTGAACAGCGGTTGCGCTTCATACCCATCTATTTTGCCGGCTCTCTGAACCATCTGGAATGACCCAAGTCTTACTGCTTTTTGCCGACCGCCGACATCAATACCACCCGCCTGCAGCCCGCCATGACTGCGGCTTCATTTTTAATTTCTGATTGCGTCTTTTACGACATCGGAGATTAGTTTTCCTGCATTTCGCCTGACAGCCTGCAGCCTAAACCGCTACAGCCTTGGCGTCCCTATGGGACGCCAGCAAGTAATTTCAAGCGCCTCAAAGCGGCATGTTTTTCGCGCCTTTCGCGTGTTTCGTAGTTAAATCTTCTTCTTTATCCGTGCTATCCGTGTAATCCGTGGCGCGAAGTTGCTTTGTCTCAGGCCCGATCCATCTGGCGGCCCTGCGTCAGTGGCCAGACTGAATTCTGACTCCTGAATTCTGAATACCTGAGTAGTTACCAAAGGAAGTGCATTATGAAGTTACAAACCAATCATTGCGCGTGGCTGCTGCTGTTGGCGGGCTGCCTGCTTCTCCCTGTCGCGTCCGCCCCGGCACCAACGTGCAGATATTCCTGATTCAGAACGGTGTAAGCCAGAGCCTGATGGGTGGCCCCGGCAGTTATGTCGTGGGCGATGCTGCCAAGTTCACGAATGTAACCCTGACCGTAGGGACAGACCTGGACAGTGATGGGCTGCCCGATGCCTGGGAGGAAGAGATCATCGGCTGGCTGAACGATCCGCGCTATAACACCATCTGGGATATCAACCCCAATGACGATGCCGATGGCGACGGGGTCAGCAACTTGAGCGAGTTTCTGGCGGGGACGTTCGCATTTATCAGCGAAGATTATTTCCGCATATTCTACCGGACAGCCTCTTATGAGCCGCAAAGACGGCTCGGCGAGACGCCTCGCCCTACCTCGCGTACGAT
>JBAXJV010000405.1:0-2744 GCA_037137675.1 bacterium
CCGCACCGTAACACAAGCGTTTTGTCTATTGTCCATATACGACCCCACTCGCCGATAGTTGGCATAGCGCCTGGCGGCTTCTTCCGCTGATGGCGGCGTGGAGGGAACATAGACGAGCAGGTGAAAGTGGTTGCCCATGACCTGGTAGGCGATGATTTCAATGACATAGAGTTTGGTGAGCTGATGAACCCGGCGGATGAACTGCTCCTTTTCGGCTTTGTCGAAGGGGAAATCACGGACAGGCCCGGCGATGCGGTTGTAGACGTGCATGAAGGTGTCGGTCTGTGCCGGCTTGATTCTGGGTAAACGCATCGCTCCCTCCCTGTCTGTTTCATTAACGAATGAGGGTGTCGATTTATTGTAACCTTTCTTCAAGTCGGGTAGATTTTTGGGACTATCAGCCTGTCCCCACCCGCCTCTCCAAGAATGTGATGGGTTGCGTTCATTGGGATGCAAAACAATCGGTGCTGAGCCCGTGTCATGCCCACATAGAGATCTGAGGGTGAAAAGGTTGTCGAAGATGGCTCGGGAATATCAGTCAAGATAACGACTTTGGCCTCAAGTCCTTTGAATGCCTTGATGGTTGAGCCCCAAAAGCACTTTCCCTTCCGCCAGTCAGACAGCTTCTTAATATCGGTTTGAATGGGAATGCCATTTATCTGGCTGATATATTTTAATGAGCAGTTGTCCTTCTCGGGGGACCATGGGGACAGGATGGCGATGTCCTGAGGCTTAAACCCATCTTTCAGAAGCTGCATGACGCATGAGCTTATCTGTTGTGCCCGCTTGTAGACGTCAGCCTCAGCTTTGAGGATCGTTGGGGCCACTCCTTCCGGCATTCCTTTCTTGCTCGGAATATCCTTCTTGATAACAGCTCCGGAGGCTTGGGCAATGCAGTGCGTGTTCCGACAGTTGTCCTTTAGTTTGTAACTCGATGTTGAACAGGGGTAGGACTGCCCTTGGCCATAAACTCCAGCCTGATCCGGATCGAGGAAGATGTGCAAGAGACTCGTCGTGGGTTCGTGAAGCATCATCTCGACCGGTGTCCACCAGTTCACGTGAAAGTCCTGGGCCTCGTCAACGAGGATGGCGTCATACTTCGCCTCATCCCCAAGCTGGTCAATGGCGGTCATAAGCTGAATGGGTGCCGCATCGTTCCAAAAAGCGGACGATTCATTGGGCTCAAAAGGAACCTCCGCCAACCTGCAAAACCGCGCAGTCAAGGCATGGAAGTGAAACACCTCAAACCCAGACGCCTGATCCTTAAGCCAGGCCGCAAGCGATTTGTTGAAGCACAATAAAAGCACTTTCTTTCCATCTGCTGCGAGGGATTGCGCTGTCCAAAGCGCAATCATTGTCTTGCCTGATCCGGCCACGCCTTCAACCCTTACTCGGGCACTGCCCAACACACCCGTGTAGGCTTCATGTTGAGCATGGGTCAAAGCGGTGATTTTACGATCATCATCATCCACATCCACCGCAGCTACGGGTGATAGCTCCACATTGTCTAAGAGCCATGTGCGCACGCGCTGTTCAATGCTTGCGGTGAATGCTATGGCAATATCTTCACTTCCAAACTGACCAAGAGCGTTCCGGCAAATGTTCTCCAGATCATCCATGTCACTGTGAAGCAAAACAATTTGGCTTTCCTGAGAGACCGGCAACGTTCCTTTGTCCCCGGCAAACGGGAAGACCACGGCATGACCATGGCGGCCCTGAAAATACGGCCCCATGTTCAAGTCGGTCTGGATCATCTTGATCACATCATGTTTATTGCCTTGCGCTTGAGCAAACGGATCATCCACAAACAATTTTGATCCGTCGGCCTGCCGCCAAAAGAACTGCCCGTTTTCCGAGCAAAACGTGGCGTTCCTGAGGCCCTTGACCTCCAAGAACAGCACGCCTTCATTTGGAATAATCACGATGAAGTCAACCTCTCCATCGGGGCATATCTTGCCGCCACGCTTCCGAGAAAAGTCAAAATGATACCGCACCATCCAGTCTGCAGGGAGTTGTTCCTTAAGCGCGAGATAGACCGCACCCTCCCCCTCGTTGTCAATGTTCTCTGGCTGAATATCGGGTATCATCGTTGGCATAGACTTTGCTCCTACTCCACCAGTCGGGCTTTAATGTCATTCCGTTCAACATTAAAGCCAGCAAGCCCGTCCTTAATATTGCGAGGCACGTACCGGTAAAGGGCTCCCGCCATGGGCGTAATTTGTCCGGCCATGTATTCGCCATCCTTAAAGACTAAACCAACAAAGGTCGCCGCCAAGACTTCGCCACTGTCAATGCGTTGGAATTTCGGAGCCGTATTCTCCGGCATTCCGCGTGGGGGCGGATTAATTTCGAAATCAACACCTCCCGGAATAGCAAAGCACGGTGCGGGTGGATTTAGCAAATATTCCCAGTCTACCCTGAACGCCCCACGCCCCAACCCTCGTAATCCGGGTAACGTCCCCATAATTTTATTGTGATCAATACCAGTGAAATCCTCGAACACATGATAAGGGGGAGATTGTTTCAGATTCAGCTTCTCAAACGCGGTCTTAAATTTGCCTTCAACCTCTGCCGCCACCCAGAATGTGAGCAACTGCGCCCAACCTTCATGGACGTTTGTATTGGTAGCATCAAAGTGCTGCAAAAGCCACTCGCCCTGCGGCATTCGGTGCGTGATCCAGTGCCCAATTTCGTGGATGAGCACCACAGCCCGCAAATCGTCGGCAACTAAGTTGAGTCGGCGT
>JBAXJV010000406.1:0-2744 GCA_037137675.1 bacterium
ATCGCCGGCGAGCAGCGCATTGGCTTCCCCGAAAACAACGTGCGCTGTTGGATGACCGCGGCGCAGCACATCGTTATCCATACAAGGTAGATCATCGTGCACCAAAGTGTATGTGTGCAGCAATTCCAAGGCGAGCGCCGCAGGCAGAGCAGCGGCAGCATCTCCTCCAACAGCCCTGGCAGCCGCCAGGCAGAGGATTGGACGCAGCCTTTTACCGCCGGCGAGTACGGGATAACGCATGGCCTGATGTAGCACGGCAGGGCGCGTCGTGCCATCTGGTAGACGCTCCGCAAGCGCCGCTTCTATTTGGGCGCGCTGTGTATCAAGGTAAATCGTGAGGTCAAACATGAGCACAGTGTAGCGGGTGAAGGCGGTGCAGGAAAAGGCTAAAAGAAATGGGCGTAACCACGGGCGTAACCACCCTCTGCGTAGTCAAGTCTGTCGGGGTAGCGACCAAATGTGCGGCTATGCGGCGCTGGATTCTCCCGAGCAGGCGCTTTTGAGCCGCAAAGACGGCTCGACGAGACGCCTCGCCCTACCTTGCGTACGATCAAGCTATTCTTGATAACCAGGCATTGGTAGGGCGAACCGTCACGGTGAGCCGCTGAGGCTGATAAGGAGGCTATTTCGTGCAGGGAAGCAGAACCTTCGCCGTAAAGGGGGGGGTAGTTGCCAATGCGCTTGCGCGTGAACGCTGGTTCCCTTATGCTTTTGAGGTCAGGAGCACGGCGCATGCATGGGACCTTGAAGTTGGATGAAAAAGTGGCGGTGCTGAAAAAGTTTTATCAGCGTGAGCGGCGGCTGCCGGGCTACAACGAGATGCTTGGGCTGTTCGGGTATCACTCCAAGAATGCCGTGCACAAACTTGTGATGCGGATGGTTGAGGCTGGATACCTGATCAAGCGCGGCCCCAAAATCGCCGCCGCAGCGCGACTGGCCGGCGGGCTGAGACTGCTTGGCAATTTGCAGGCGGGGTTTCCTTCGTTAGACGAGCAGCAACTGCTTGATGTGGTCAGCCTCGACGAGCTTCTGATCCGTAATCCGGAAACCACCTTCATGCTCACTGTGACAGATGATGCGATGAGCGCTGCGGGTATCTGTAAAGGCGATCTGGTGCTTGTCGAACGCGACGCTGCGCCTCAGAAGAATGATATTGTTGTTGCCATGGTGGACGGGGAATGGACGATTCAGTATTATCGCGGCCAACGCGATGGCGTAGGCTTGGCATCAGCCAGCCGGTATTGCCGGTCAGGCGATGCGCTCAAGCGCTCGCTGACCATTGGCGGCGTGGTGCGCACGCTGATCAGGCAGTACGATGATAAAGGCGCCGCGCACGGAACATCGAACACGGTCAGGACGAACGTACATGAACCTTCTGGGAATTGATATTGGCGGCACCAAGTCGGCTGTCTGTCTCGGCAACCAGAAAGGCGAGATTCTTGCTACCAAGCGTATGAACGCCGCGCCAGGCGAGGACCCGCAAATATACAGCCAGCGGCTCAGCGCTCTGATTTTCGAAGTTCTAGCGCAGACGGGTCTTGATGCGGGAATGTTGGATGCTGTGGGCATTTCCGCGCCTGGCCCGCTGTCCGTTCCGCGCGGCATCTTGCTGGCGCCTCCCAACAATCCCGGATGGCGTGATGTGCCGATTGTCAAAATGGTCTCCGAAGTGATCAAGGCCCCGGTTTTTTTCAATAACGACGCTAACGCTTGTGCGCTGGCGGAGATGTATTTTGGAGAATACAGCGGCACGCGTAATCTAATTTACCTGACCTTCAGCACCGGCATGGGGGCTGGCATTATCACGAACGGTTCGCTTGTTCAGGGCGCGAATGATTGCGGTGGAGAGGTCGGGCACATGGTGCTCGATCTCAAGGGCCCGCTGTGCGGCTGCGGCCATTATGGTTGCTGGGAGGCATACGTGGGTGGTCGCAATCTTGCCGAGCGACTTAAAACGCGTATCCGGACCGGCGGCCTCAAGACCGCGATTCTGGACCAGGCAGGCGGGGATGTGGATAAAATTGACATGAAGGCGCTGACGTCGGCAGTCCGCCTGGGCGATCCGCTGGCGCTGGAGGAATGGGAAACACTTATGGATCGTCTGGCGCAGGGGATTGGCGCGCTGATCCAGGTGATCAATCCCGAAGTGGTGATTCTGGGGACGATTGCGATTCGCGAGCGGGAACTGGTGATGCCGGCGCTGCATGCCAAGTTGCCCAAGTACACCTGGAGTTGGCCCCTCGAAGCCTGTCGGATTGTGCCTAGTTCGCTGGAAGGGCGCATTGGCGATTTGAGCGCGCTGGCAGTGGCCGTAACCGGCCTGAGCAAAACTGGCAGCAGCGCGATGTGATCGTCATGCCAGCCAATCAGTGCGCTTGCCAGAGCGATGATGGATATGGCAGAGTACAGTCCATGAAAATCATGCGTTTAATGTGTGCGTTGATGATTGTAGCTGTCATTGCTTGTGCCTGTCGGCAGAGTGATGTGCGAACCTACACGTTACCAGTCGCAGGTGTCAAAAACGTTGCCTGTGAAGAGCTGATACGTGACGCGCTGAAACGTACGGAAGGCGTTATGGTGGATAAGCTTCAGTTTGTTCCCGGGGCGGTAATTGTTACATACGACAGCATGCGTCTGGCCCGCAAGAATATTGAGGCCATTATCGCCGAGGCAGGGTTTACTGCCGGTGAGACTCCCGCCAATCCCGCCGCTCTCACGAATCTGCCGCCAGCTTGCAGGTGATT
>JBAXJV010000407.1:0-2729 GCA_037137675.1 bacterium
ACGCGCCATGCTCCGGGCCGAGCTGGATTCCAATCCCGTACTTGAGGAAGCCCCTACCCGTGCCGAAGCCGCCGCTCCCGAACCAGTGATTGACAAGCATGCAGGCGAGCCTGAATCACACGAGGAAATGAACTTCAGGAAAGAATTCGATGTTCTGGCCAAGCTGGACGACGAATGGCGCGACTACTTTTTCAGCGAACGCGAAGCACGCCCTTTCACCATCGAAGATGCCGAACGACGCAACTTTATCTTCGATTCGGCCAGCCAGGGCGAATCCCTGCAGGAGCATCTGCTCGGACAGTTCGGCATGTTTGAACTCAGTCAGGCCGACCTTCAAGCTGGAGAATTGCTTGTTGGCAGCATCAATGAGGACGGCTACCTGACGACACCCGTCGAAGAACTGGCGCAAAGCACGGGCATTAACACCCAGCATCTTGAGGAATTGCTCAAAATTGTCATGAAGTTTGATCCGCCGGGTATCGGCGCCCGCGATCTGCGGGAATGCCTGCTGCTTCAGCTGGATCGCCTGGGAAAAAGCGACGGCCTTCCCGCTCGCATCGTCCAAAACCATCTCGACCAGCTCGCCGCGCACAAGTTCCATGAAATTGCCCGCGCCCTGCAATCCAGCGTTGCAGCCGTGCAGTCCGCCGCCGCATTCATCTCCACCCTGACTCCCAAACCAGGCCAGGCTTACAACACCAACACCTCGCCTTACATTACGCCGGAAGTTGTTGTTCACAAGGATGGAAGCAACTACGTGGTTATTTTGAATGACGATGACCTGCCGCACCTTCGCATCAGTAAACATTACCGGCAGCTCATGAACGACGCCACCACACCGGCCAATGTGAAGCAATATATCGCCGAAAAAGTACGCTCCAGCGCTTTCCTGATTCGCAGCCTGCACGTGCGTCAGCACACCATCTACCGCATTGCCAACGAAATTGTGCGCGAGCAGCAGGCCTTTTTTGAACATGGCGTCAGCCAGCTCCGGCCCCTCACCATGGCGCAGGTGGCCACCATCGTCGGCTTACACGAGACCACCATCAGCCGCGCCGTAGCTGGCAAACACATGCAAACACCTGCCGGCATTTTCGAAATGAAATATTTCTTTACTCCGGGTTTAACCACCGGAGATGGCCAGTCCATCTCAAACAAAGCGGTGCAGGACGCCATCGCAGCGCTCGTCGCGGCCGAGGATTCATCCAGCCCTGTCTCCGACCAGACTATTCAGAAAGAACTGGCCAAACAGGGGATCACCGTCGCCCGCCGCACGATCACCAAATACCGCCTGATCCTTAAAATTCCGTCCTCGCGGCTGCGCAAACGCTATTAACGTGGTACCATCCCGCTCTCATGCAAAACTCTTCTTCACAGCCTGGCGTGGTGTTAGCTGCTGCGGCGCATCCCGACGATATTGAATTTATGATGAGCGGCACCCTCTGCCTGCTAAAACAGGCAGGCTGGACTGTGCATTGCTTGAACATAGCCAGCGGTTCCTGCGGCACGGCAAAACTATCCCGCGACGAAATTGTCCGCATCCGCACCGCTGAGGCGCGCACGGTCTGCGACCGGCTCGGCGCAGTATTTCACGAACCACTGGTGGACGACATCATGGTTTATTACACACCCGAACTGGCGGCCAGCTTGTGCGCACTGCTGCGCGAGGTGCGCCCGGCAATCCTGCTGCTGCAATCGCCGCAGGACTACATGGAAGACCACACCAATTCCGCGCGCCTGATGGTGACGGCGGCTTTTTGCCGCGGCATGCCGAACTTTATCAGCGAGCCACCGCTGGCACCGGTCATGGATGATCTGGCGGTCTATCATGCCTTGCCCTACGGGCTGCGCGACAGCCTGCGCCGCCCGGTCATGCCGGAGTTTTACATTGATGTGGAAGCCGTCATGGAGCAAAAGCGTGAATTGCTGGCCTGCCATCGCAGCCAGAAAGAATGGCTGGACGTGAGTCAGGGTCATAACAGCTACCTCAAAACCATGACCGGGATGTGCGCCGAGGTTGGAGGCCTGTCCGGACGTTTCGCCTTTGCCGAAGGCTGGCGGCAACATCTGCACCTGGGCTTTGGCCCGGAAAATTTCGACCCGCTGGGCGCCGCCCTCAGCAGCAAACTTGTACGCAACCCGGAATATTTTTAAGACCCCGATAATTCATCAACCCAAAACAGGAGAACTCGCACATGGCACGCTGCTTCAGTAAAATTGCCCCTGACTGGTGGGATTACACCACCCTGGACCGTGAACTGCTGGATACCGCTGCGGCCTTGACCCTGAAAGATCTGGCACAGATGGGCCGCCCGGGATTCAAAGTGAAATTCTTCGACAACGTGCAGGAATTTTACTGCGCCGAGGCACTGGAATACATTGACGCCTGGCGTCAGGCTACGCCCGATAATCCATGCGGAATTTGCGGGCCTATCGGTCCAACCGAACAGTTGCCCATCGTGGCGCAAATGGTCAACGCCCTTGGCCTCAACCTCAAGCATGCCCATTTCTGGGGCATGGATGAATGGGTGCTGGAGAATGGCCAGGCCGCTGACGAAAACTTTGCTTTGGGTTTTAAGAAGGCCGACCATGATCTGTGCTTCAGCCGTATTGACAAGCGGCTGGCTATGCCAAAGCAGAACCTGCATTTCCCAACGCTGGACGTGGATGGTTATTCCAGAACCTATGATCAAATCCGCTGCGTGCTGATGCAGGGCGGTCAGGGCGAG
>JBAXJV010000408.1:0-2722 GCA_037137675.1 bacterium
CAGCCTACAGCCTAAACCGCTACAGCCTTGGCGTCCCTGTGGGACGCCAGTGAAGGCAAATCAAGATGGTATCGCGCAGAGACGCGGAGAATGACAGAACAGGCTTGTTAGAAGCACCACCACTCTGCGCCTCGGTTTCTCTGCGGGAGAATTCCATATCCCAAATGATTCTGTCGTGGTTCGCCTAAGCAATCCCCTTTTCGCGCCTTTGGCGTATTTCGTAGTTAAATCTTCTTCTTTATCCGTGCCATCAGTGTAATCCATGGTTAGCACCTCCGCCTCCCTTCCCGCCACATCCCCACTCCTGATTATCCGTCTTAATCCGCTTGACTCACGGCTCCTGTCTTCTATATAATAGCGCTAATAAGAACGCCTAGTCTTTATCAGACAACATATTGTGTGCTTTATATGAATCTTCCTTTGCCGATACCAGTGGACAGAGCGCTCAAGAAACTTGGGGTGGATTTATCATTGGCGCGACGTCGTCGTAACCTGACCCAGGACATGTTGGCTGAACGGCTTGGCACCTCTGTCATGACGGTCCGTCGAATGGAGACTGGGCATCCCGGCACCGCCCTCCAATACCTGGTGCGCGCCCTGCAAGTGTTTGGGGAGTTGGATAAATTCAATGAATTATTGGACTCTGCGCAAGATACCGTAGGTCTCATTCTGATGAATGAGAGGGTCCCGATGCGGGTTCGCAAACCCAAGCAGGGTAAAGGGGTCTTGTGATGGTTGCCATCAAAAACACGAGGAATGCACAGAAGATTCAACTAGATGTTTGCATCGGCAAGGAAGGGTTACCGATAGGAGAACTCGCTTATGTTAAAGACGGTGCCCGCGAGTACTCGGTATTTGCCTACAACCAGGACTGGCTGCGTCATCCGGCCCATTTCACCGTCTCTCCTGATCTGGCCCTCATGCCTGGTCACCAGGTGCGTAAGCCACCGACCAAGGATGATCCGCGATTCTTTCTGGCGCTTGCCGACACAGAGCCTGACGCCTGGGGGCGGCGAGTCATTGCCCGGGCACACGCAAAAGAGCGCAAAAAAGACCCGACACTCAAGGCGTTGACAGAGTTGGACTACTTGTGCGCCGTGGATGATTTTAGTCGCATCGGCGCTTTGCGTTTGTGCAATGATAAGGGCGATTTTTTGCGCACGGTTGAGCAAGGCGTGCGTGCTACAGCGCCCTTGTTGGAACTTGAACACATATTCAAGGCCAGTCGTGCCGTGGAACGCAGCCAGGAATCAGCGCAGGACCTGCACTACCTTTTAGGAAAGGGCACCTCGCTGGGCGGGATGCGCCCCAAATGCACGGTCCTGGATGATAACGGAACACTCGCCTTGGGTAAGTTTCCAAGTGTAAAAGACGAGCGCAGCATTACTCGTGGAGAAGTGCTCGCGCTCCGCCTTGCCCGCCTGGCGGGTATCGAGACCTCGAACGCGCGTATCCTGATAGTTAAAGATACCCCGATAGCGGTGATCACTCGGTTCGACCGAACCCATGAGCATGGCCGGATTGCTTATCTGTCTGCGGCCTCACTCTTGCAGGTAGGCCGCAATGAAGAGCACGCTTACACCGAGGTGGTCGATGCCATGAAAAGGGTTTGTGTCGAGGCGAAAGCGGATGCCCAACAATTGTGGCGACGACTGGCATTCAACCACCTCATCACAAACGTCGACGACCATTTGCAAAATCTGGGCTTCCTGTACGTTGGCAACGGGCTGTGGCGTTTGGCTCCCGCCTTTGACCTCAACCCGTTTCCAGACAAGGACCGTGAGTCAAAAACCTGGCTCAGCGAAGATACCGGCCCCATCACGACCATTGAGACCTTGCTGGAAAAGGCCAGTTACTTCCACTTGTCGGAGCCCGAGGCCATCGCTGTCTTGGGAGAGGTCTATGCTGTTGTTACCAAGTGGCGCTCTTTAGCGATGAGCGTTGAAGTGGGACTAACTGCGGCTGAAGTCGAGGAATTTGCGCCTGCATTCGAGCATTCAGAGATGGGGAGAGTCAAATCCCTAATACGTGATCGTTGAGGGGTGCCATCATTATATTCCCCCTTCCCGTAGCCGGTTCAGTCATTCTTCATGCTCTGCGTCTCCGCGCGTATTCCGGCCTAAATCGGCCATTCGAAATCGAAAAGTTCATTTACACCCAACACCGCCTCGTTAAATGATGAGTTTCTTTGCGCTCTTGGCGTTCTTTCGCGGTGAATAATTCTTGGATTGTAGCCGCCTGCCTGCGGCAGGTGGCAGTGCCTGTCACGAACCTGACTCCGCAACCGGCACACAACAGGCACGCCACCGCGCGCAGCGCGGCAGCTACAGGAAAACTCCAGGTCTTCCAGCTCTGCCTGGGCATTCTGGCGGCCTATGGGCTGGACGAGATGTTGAGGAGCCGGTTTAGCTGCGGATTGCGCGGATCGGGGAACACTGCTCGCGCTGAGACGCGGAGAATGACAGAGCCGACTTGTTATACTGCTTCAGCCTCAGCATCACTACAGGCCACCAAACGTTCCCCTTTTCGCGTCTTTGGTGTGTTTCGTAGTCAAATCTTCTTCTTGTCCGTCTTAATCCGCGAGGCCCGGGAGAATTGTTAACACACTTTTGCCGGCACGGGGGGCTGTCGCAGACGCTTGACGGTCCACGGCAGGCCGTACTTCGGCAGCAGCTCCATGAAAGGCACGGGGTCCAGCTCTTCCGTGTTAAAAACCCCGGGC
>JBAXJV010000409.1:0-2719 GCA_037137675.1 bacterium
AGTGGTGGTGGAAGTGGAGGACGCGTGGCGATAGTTCTGACCGGTGCGGGTTCAGATTTCTCCTCCCTCTGGAACGGCACGAACACTGCCTATGGGGCGGCCGGAGGGACGGCCGCGGCGGCAGGAACGGTCTACCGCAAGACGCGGGAAGGCACGGATGCCCTTATCATTGATAACAACGGTCTGGCCACCCCTGGACAGATTTCGACGTTTGTGACCAATGCCGTAAACCTCAATAATTTTTCGAATGTGGTGGTCAACCACAATGGTGTCCTGGGCGTGAGGGCGAATACCACCGTTGACTTTAACACCTTGAACCTGACGACCTATGGACCCGCCAACTCGTTTATCGCGATTGACCGTGACGTCAATGTGACCTATCCAACGGACTGGCAGGTCAAAGGATATACCCTCTATGTGAACGCCATTACGCCAAACAAGCCGGTGAATCTGACGATTGGGACGAACGGGGTGTTATCGCATTACCAGAACTTAACGGCGGAAACTTACAGAATGAACCTGGCGTTGGCCGGGAATCTGACGGTGCTGTCGAATGGCACGATCAAGGCGGATGGGATTGGATACGGGATCGGACAGGGGCCCGGGGCGGGGGCAGGGCTGTATGGCGGCGCCCATGGTGGCGGTGCCCTGGGAAGCGCTACCGCGCTGAACCCCAAGACCTACGGATCCATTATCGCACCAACAAATATTGGAAGTGGTGGCGGCGCCTGTGCCGGGGGTGGAGCGATTTTATTGACTGTGGCGGGAACCACCACGGTGGTGGCGGCGGGCACGATCTCGGCCAACAGTGCACCCAGTTCCGGTAATGGCGGGGGGGCTGGCGGGAGTATCACTCTCACGACCGGGTGGTTGGCGGGGAATGGAACCATCAGTGCCAATGGGGGGAGTGGGAATGGAGGGAACACCAGCGGTGGCGGAGGTGGCGGGCGTGTGGCGCTCATTCTGACGGGCACGGGTGCGGACTTCTCTCTTTGGTCCGGGACCAACAGCGCCTACGGAGGGCCTCAGCCTCCCGTGGTGGCGGCAGCGGCGGGAACGGTCTATCGCCAGAAGAAGGATGACCTTTCGGGTGCCGGTACCGTTATTGTGGATAACGGGGCAACGGCCACGAATCTGGCATACACCAGTCTGCCGGCATTCACCAATTCCACCGAGGTGATTAAGCAGACTACTTGGGCTACTGCCAACAATGCCAGAGTCGGCCTGGTCACGAATGCGGCCATTGCCGGTCTGAACTTGAGTACGAACGGAGTCTTGGAACTCGCCAACTTTTCCCTGACGCTGAAGGCGTTGACAGTCACTAATAAAATATACAAAAGCGGTATATACGGGCCGCATGACACGGCCGTCAGTCGCCTGACAGATTCTGGTATCAGTGGAAAGGTAATCGTTAAAACCGGCATAGGTACGACGATTTCGATTTGGTAGAGGTTGAGCGGATATTGGGCTGCATATGATGAAGGAATGCAAATGGATAATCTTCCGGAATTGATGAAAGAATGGCGGGCCCAGTGCGGGAAGCGCTCGTATCGGTGGTTGGCGTTGGGTTCGAGTAATACCGAGGTTGGTGCCCATAGTGAAGGGCGGCATGGCTGGCCCTGCTGGCTGTCCATTATGATCCGTGCCGCTGTTGGGCAGCATGTGCAGATGATGAACGCGGGGATCAGCGGAAACACGACGGCCAACCTGCTGGGGCGGCTGGAGGGGGATGTGCTTGAGGTGCATCCGCATCTGGTGGTCGTAACGGTGGGAGGGAATGAATTTCTGCAGCACCGGACACTGGCGGAATTTGAGTCCAATTTGCTTCAGCTTGAATTACGTCTGCGTCAGGCGGGCATTCCCGTGGCATTCCAGACCTATTACTCGCCCTTGCTTGAAGCCGGGGAGGGGTTGGCTGATTACATGAATGTGGTTCGCGCGGTGGCGAAAAGCACGGGGTCGGCGTTGATCGATCAATTCTCCTGGTTTCTGCCCTGGTGCCAGCAGGAACCGGCAACATACCGGACCATCATGCGGGATCCCATGCATCTGCGTCCCGTCGGCAATGCCTTGTTTGGAACGCTGGCTGGTCGAGTCTGCGGCTTGCGTGACCCTGATTTTCCGCCCGATATGGGGCCGGCGATTTGCGAACGCCTGGCCGACATGCAGCGGTTCACTGCGATTCCGCCCAAGCAGAACTAAGGTTTCCAATTGACGGCTTCACGCCAATTAATTTTAACAGTTGGTGGATTTCCATCACAGAGGAGTGAGTTATGAACAGGACGTTTTCATTGCTTTTTTTTGCCAGTCAAGCCGTTATGATGTTGATCGCCGGGCAAGGAAGGGCTGACGATTCCTTTTTGAAAGAGGGGGATCGATGGTTGTTTCTCGGAGACAGCATCACGCACAACGACACCTACCGGCAGACGGTGGAACGGGTGATCCGGCATTTCCATCCTGGCATCACCTTTGAGTCCGGCAACATGGGGTTCAATGGCGCTACTTCGGGGGTGAAGGTCTCGGCACAGGAAAAGAAGCCGACCGTTGTGAGCATCATGTTCGGCATGAATAACTCGATCAACTCGCCGTGGCGCTACGGGCAGCCGATGCAGCCGTTTCTCGACAGTTACCGCGCGGACATGACGGCCAAGGCGCGCGAGTTCAAAGCGCTGGGGGCGTCGGTCATCCTGATGACGCCGACGCTGACCGACGAAGGGTT
>JBAXJV010000410.1:0-2708 GCA_037137675.1 bacterium
GTGCTGGCGCTGGTTTTTCATTTCCTTGCCAATCACACGGTTTTCGGACGGCATCTCTACGCCATTGGCGGCAACGCCGACGCGGCCAAGTTGTCGGGCATCAATATCCGCCGGCGTTTGCTCCAGCTCTACACGGTATTTGGTGCGCTGACGGCAGTCGGAGGGCTTGTGCTGACGGCGCGCCTGAATGCGGCCACAACCTCCGCCGGACAGGGAATGGAGTTGGACGTGATTGCCGCTGTGGTGATCGGCGGCACGAGCCTGATGGGCGGCGAAGGCACGATCCTCGGCGCGCTGATTGGCGCATTGATCATGGCCAGCCTGGATAACGGTATGAGCCTGATGAATACCAACATCACTTATCAGTATGTCATCAAAGGCCTGATTCTCCTGCTGGCGGTCTGGGTTGACATAGCTACGCGTAAAAAATAGCCATGGCTGAGTTATGCAAAATTCCAATAATGTTTGATGACATAATTGCAATTGCTGATTAACCGTAAACGATCTACTCTGAATTCATTCTGGCTTCTGTCAGCTTGAGCGCTACATGTTTTCTATCAAAATATGCGGGCTAACGACTTTTGACGATGCGCTTGCGGCGCTGGAGGCGGGAGCGGACTATCTTGGTTTCGTGACCTATTCGAAGTCGCCGCGCGGCATTGACGCCACGGTCTTGCGCGCGATCTGCGAAAAACTCCCGGCGGGCACGCGCACGGTGGGCGTATTCGTCAACGCGTCGCGGGCAGCGGTTGAAACGGTGGCGTGCGATTGCGGGCTGACAGTGGTACAACTGCACGGCGACGAATTGGGCGAGGTGTTTCAGGGACTGTACTGGCCGCTGTGGCGCGCAGTTCGATTGTCCGGCGGGCTCTGTCGACCGGATCCCGGAAATTGGCCGGCCGAGCGTTATGTGGTGGACGCGGCGCCGACAGGAGTATATGGCGGTGCCGGGCAGACTGCTGATTGGGGTGCGGCTGCGGATTTTGCGCGCCGCTATGCGATGATTCTGGCTGGCGGGCTGACGCCGGAAAACGTATCCGGGGCGGTGTGCGCGGTTCGTCCGGCGGGCGTGGATGTGGCGAGCGGGGTGGAGGCAGCACCTGGCCGCAAGGACCGGATGCGCGTGAAGTTATTCATCGAGCGCGCCCGTGCGGCGGCGCTGGTTTAAGATTATGATGTCCAGCTTCTGAAAACTGAACACTGAAAACCAAGACTTAGAGCGAGCGATTATGCGTGAGGATATATTCAAGGTTCCCGATGCTGGAGGCCATTTTGGGGTCTACGGAGGGCGCTATGTGGCGGAGACGCTGATGCCTGCGCTGCTGGCGGTGGAAGCGGCCTACCGGGCGGCGCAACGCGACCCGTCTTTCCAGCGTGAGTTCGATGACCTCATGGAGCACTACGTTGGACGTCCCTCGCCGCTTTACTTTGCGCCGAGGCTGAGCGCCGCCTATGGCACGCGAATCTATCTCAAGCGCGAGGACCTCAATCATACTGGTGCGCATAAGATCAACAACACCGTTGGTCAGGCGTTGATCGCGGTGCGGATGGGTAAGAAAAAATTGATGGCCGAGACGGGTGCCGGACAGCACGGCGTGGCGACGGCCACCGTGGCGGCGCGTTTCGGCATGAGTTGCGATGTATATATGGGCGTCGAGGATATCCGGCGGCAGGCGCCGAATGTACAGCGCATGCGCCTGCTCGGCGCGCGGGTGATTCCCGTGACCAGTGGCACGCAGACCCTCAAGGACGCGATGAGCGAAGCTTTGCGCTCGTGGGTGGCGGAGGTGGACGATACGTTCTATGTTATCGGGACGGTGGCCGGGCCGCATCCCTATCCGGAAATGGTGCGCGATTTCCAGAGCGTGATCGGGGTCGAGACGCGGGCGCAGGTGCAGTCTCAGGCAGGGCGGCTGCCCGACATGATCCTGGCATGCGTGGGCGGCGGCAGCAACGCCGCCGGTATATTCCGTCCATTTCTCGGCGACGCGGCGGTGCGGTTGGTGGGCGTTGAGGCGGGTGGGGACGGTTTGGACACGGAGCGGCACGCGGCGAGCATTGAGGCTGGCAAAGTTGGCATCCTGCACGGCACGAAGTCGTACGTGCTCCAGGATAAACACGGACAGATTATCAACGCCTACTCGATCAGCGCGGGTTTGGACTATCCGGGCGTTGGCCCGGAGCACGCTCTGTGGGCCGATGTCCGGCGGGTGGAATACAGCGCGGTAACCGACCGCGAGGCACTGGCGGCGTTTCATGAACTGGCGCGTCTCGAGGGCATTCTGCCGGCGCTGGAGTCGAGTCATGCTCTGGCGGAGGCAAAAAAACGCGCGCCAAAACTTGGCCCTGACGGAGTGCTGGTCGTGTGCCTGTCCGGACGCGGCGATAAGGATCTTTCGAGTGTAGAGGAGGCCGCTGGAAAATGAACCGCATAGGAGAATGTTTTCAAATACGGCGCGCGCAGGGCCGCAAGGTTCTGGTTGGTTATCTCACGGCCGGCGATCCCGACATGGCCGCTTCCGAAGCGGATATCCGCGCGGCGGTGGCGGAGGGCGTGGACGTGTTGGAACTGGGCGTCCCATTTAGCGATCCGACGGCCGACGGTCCGGTGATTCAGGCGGCGGCCTTTCGCTCGCTGCAGGCCGGGACTACCACGACCACGGTGCTGGAGCTGGTGCGGCGACTGCGGTGTGATCTTGCTACCCCGA
>JBAXJV010000411.1:0-2695 GCA_037137675.1 bacterium
GATCCACGTGCGTCGCCGAAAGCGCGCCGTAACCTAACGCGCACAAGCGTCTCCCGCGCACTCCGCGTACATGACAGCGGCCAACTTGTCCTTCAATCAGAATGCAGCGATGCGGGCACAGACCGCATTCGATCCGACCGTCCGCCAGCACGTGCGCAAAGTCCGCTTGCATTTCCATGGCGCTTCCGTTTTCAGCCTCGCCGCCGGCCCATTATCCGAATGGAACGGAGCGGGAGATTGTTCGGTGTTCAGGGTTCAGGGTTCAGGGTTCAGGGTTTCGCACCATTTTTCTGCTGTCAACCTTGCACATTCACCTGTCACATAGTACACTGATCATCAGTAAATGAAAAGGACGCGTTCGATATTCTGAGAGAATGGCCGAGGTAAAAGCCATGGCTTGTAAAGGATTCCTGAACACCGAAAACTTTGCGAGTAGTTCCTATGTCTGACATTTCCGTACAGTGTCCAAAATGCGGCAACCAGTTCAGCGTTTCGGAATATGCGGATCAGGAAAAATTGATTTGCGCCAAATGCGGCGCGGCTGTTGTTCCGCCCCGGAATGAATTGACTGAGGAAAGCGCGGCCCCAAAACTGCGCCTTTGTTCAGTCAAGCCCGCGCAGCCTGCTGAACAGATACCGACTGCAGAAATGACCATTACCCAGGACTGGATGCGCCGCCGGCAAAAAAACGCCAGGCGCGATTCCATGCGCCACCATATTTCGCTCCTGAGCCGTATTAACGGCTTGCCCTGGTTGAATTGGGTGATTTTCATAATTCTTGCCGGTGCCGGAATCTACTTCCGCTTTTTAACTGACCTGCCTGCAGAAGTTCAAACTGGCATGCGATTTTGGGGATCCGCGGCCCTTTTAGCCTGTCACGTAATGATTATGATCTCGGCGTACTCGGACGATATGTTTCAGGGAATGCTCTGCCTGTTGATCCCCGGCTATTCCTTGTACTATCTTTTTTCAATTTCCGAAGAATATTTCCTGCGCGCCATCACGGCCGCTCTGGCCATCGCCTTCGGCTTGGATGCCTGGCAGTATTTAAGTGTCTTCGGAACGGACGTTTTTGACGGCATCAACCGCTGGATACAGTCCGGCGGTGATCCGACCAACCATTTCTAGCAGCTGCCTCTGGCATCCAGAATTCCGGATAAGCAGTTACGGCTGTTGCAGCGTCAAAGCCGCAGCGTGGCAGAGCAGTGCGATTAGAATTCCCAGGCTCATGCCGGCGAACACTTCCGTGCGGGTATGTCCGAGCAATTCCAGCAGTTTCTTATGCGAGAACTGGTGCTTCTGGAAAATCTGGTCCACGATTTGATTGAGTAAGCGGGCCTGTGTTCCGGCGGCACGTCGAACAGTGGAAGCATCGAACATAACGATTGAGGAAATTCCCAGAGCAAGAATGAAAATGTCGCTGCCAAAACCGGAATGAAGGCCGATTGCCGTTGTAATCCCACTCATTAGCGCCGAGTGCGCACTCGGCATGCCACCGAGGCTTACAAGATAATGGAAATCCATCCGGCCTGTGCGGGCAAGATTGATCCCCATTTTGATGGCCTGAGCGACCAGCCATCCCAGCAGGCCTGCCCAGAAAGTCTGTGAATCGAAAAACGACCCTGCAAGCGTGTCGTGCATGGCGCGGATTATGCCATGACCTGGCTCTTCCGGCAACCTCAAGCTGTAGTCGAGATTTACGGATTTTTACAGATGATTTTCGCAAGTTGTAAAGCGGGGTGAATTGTGCCAATCTTCAAGGGCTGCGTGTCAGAAATATTCCGCAGTTAGCTGTCATAAGGAGTGCTGGCGATGGAAGAAACTTTACCGCATGGCGACACCAAATGGTTTGTAAATGATCGCTTTGGAATGTTCATTCACTGGGGGCTCTATTCGATGGGCGCCCGCCATGAATGGCTGATGAACAACGAGAACATCCCCATCGAGGAATACGAACGTCGCTACTTTAAGCGCTTCGACCCGGACCTTTACAATCCGGAGCTCTGGGCCAAAGCCGCCGCCGACGCCGGCATGAAATACTTTGTCGTCACGACCAAGCACCATGAGGGCTTCTGCCTCTGGGACTCCAAGCTGACAGATTACAAGGCGCCCAATACGGCGGCCGGTCGCGATCTGCTGCGCCCGATGGTGGATGCATTTCGCGGACAGGGATTGAAGACCGGGCTGTATTACTCGCTGATCGACTGGCACCATCCGCAGTTCGTGATTGATAACCGCATCGGCCCCTATCGCAGCCGCACCGATGAAGAGCGCGCCCGGCTCAATCAGGGCCGCGATCAGGCGAAGTATGCGGAATACCTGCGCGGGCAGGTCCGGGAACTGCTGACCCAGTTCGGCAAAATTGACGTGATGTGGTTCGATTACTCGTATCCCGACAAGGAGCATCCGGGAGATTTCACCAGGGGCAAGAACCACGACGCCTGGCAGTCGGAAAAGCTCTACCGCATGATCCGCGAGTTGCAACCGGATGTGGTGGTGGATGACCGGCTGGACCTGCCCGGGGCCTGGGACATCAAGACGCCTGAGCAGTGGCAACCACGGGAGTGGTACACTTTTGAAGGGCAGCGGGTGGTCTGGGAAGCCTGCCAGACACTGAGCGGTTCATGGGGTTATCACCGTGACGAAGCTTCGTGGCGCAGCACTGACGAACTTATCCGCACGCTGATTGGTTGTG
>JBAXJV010000412.1:0-2694 GCA_037137675.1 bacterium
TAGACATCGTCGTCGAGATCCACAAATCCGAAGCTGGCGACCTGCAGGTAAGGCAATGCGGTCAGCAACAGCAATCCGATGGCTGCAATCAGCGAGGAGGTATTAACGATTACTCGCATTGGCGATATCATAAAATTTACGACAACAGCCTTGAGGCTGGCATAGACCAGATGCATGGATCGCAGAGCCGTTGTAATGCCGTACCGCTGTGAACGATCATCCCACCCAGCCATCGTGAGCCAGCGGACTCGGCAATCCGGCGCAAGGGACCGGCATCGCTACGATCAGCCTGCGCCCGGGCCTTGATCTCGATCCCCAGCAACCCGCGAGGCGTTTCGACCAATACATCGGCCTCCAGTCCGGACCGGGTGCGATAGTGAAAGAGTTTTACCGCCACCCCGCTGGTTTGAACCCACTTATGCAATTCAGACACCACAAAAGTCTCAAAAATCGGTCCTGTCACACCTTCCGGTTGCGCGGACACCTGCCGCATCAGCCCCGTATCCGTCCAGTAAACCTTCTGCGCCTTGGTCAACTGGCTGGTAAGATTTGTGTGATAGGGCGGGAGGAAGAATGCCTGATAAGAGAGCCGCAGATATTCAAGATAGCGGCGACTGGTCTCGGCGCTCACCCCTGCGTCACGGGCAAGATCCGCATAGGCCAGCAGCTGCGCCGAACGCAGGGCAGCGATGGACTGGAACTTGCGGAAGGGCATCAGGTCTGCAAGCCTCGCCAGATCACCAAGGTCGCGCTCCAGATAGGTGTGCTCGTAAGATCTCAGCCATTCGCGCCGGTCCGCGTCCTCCAATCGCAACAGTTCCGGCATACCGCCCCAGCGCAACAGATGCTCCTGCACGGAGGTCAGGCCAGCCTGTTCCTGTGGTGAAAGTTGTGGCGGGCTTGCTGCCAGTATGCGATCCAATCCTTCCTCACCGTCGCACAAACGGGCGAACAGGGGCGGCTCCGGATTTCGATTGAGCCTGACGCCGGCCAGTTCGCTGAACATCAGCGGCCAGAGTTCATACACGAAGGCGCGCCCGGCCAGAGATTCACGCACCTGATGAAGAAGTAGAATCTGCGCCGAGCCGGAGAGAGCTGTAAACCGGAGCTCATGAGCATCGAAGGCATATTTGACCTTTTCGAAAACTTGAGGCTCCTTTTGCGCCTCATCGATAAACGCTTCGCCAACATCCTCATTCCAGCGCAACGCCGATAAGTTACGAAGCCAATCCCTGTTTTCGTGAACATCCAGACTGACATAGCGAAGCGAAGGGTAGATCGCACGCAAAAGCGTGGTCTTACCCGTCTGCCGCGCACCCGTCACGATCACAAGGCGACGCTGGTCCGAACGCGGCAACCGTGAAACCAGCAAGCGTTTAACTGTCTTTTCGGTCTTCATGTGTGCGAATATACAGGTTTATAGCCCTCATGATCAACGATATATTCGCTGGATTATCACCTTGCGATTGATTTAAGACGCAAGGGACTGACAGCCTTCAGCCTCTCACAACGCAACGCCAAACTCCCGCACCGCTTCGCAAACGCGGTCCACCTCTTCATCGGAGAGCGCATTGTGAAACGGCAGCCGCAAAAGTCCGTCGCTGACCTGTTCCGTAACCGGGCACGCGCCCGGTCGTCCGCCCAGGCGCTGACCCATGGGCGAGAGATGCAGCGGCTGATAGTGAAAGACGGCGTCAATGCCTCGCCCGCGCAGATGGAGAATCAGCGCATCACGCGCTTCGCGTGCCGGCAGCACGAGAAAAAAGCTGTGCCACGACGGCTCGCAGTCAGGCGGGATGCAGGGCATCCGCGCGCCGGCGGCGCGCGCCCAGGCCGACAGTCCGTCGCTGTAGCGCATCCAGATCGCCCGGCGGCGCGCCTGGATGCCGGATTCGGACTCCAATTGCGCGAAGAGAAAGGCTGCCAGCAGGTCGGACAGTCCAAAGCTCGATCCCGCATCCACCCATGTATATTTGTCCACCAGTCCCTGAAGAAAGCGGCTGCGGTTGGTGCCCTTGTCGCGCAGAACCTCGGCACGCGGAATGTCGTCCGCCCGGTTGACGATCAAGGCGCCGCCTTCGCCGCAGGTCAGGTTCTTGGTCTCGTGGAAGCTCAGGATACCGAAGCGTCCCAAGGTGCCCAGCAGGCGCCCGCCCCGGCGGTTGAACAGGCCGTGGGCGTTATCCTCCACCACCTCCGCCCCGGCGCGCGCCGCCAGCGCCAGCAGCTCGTCCATCCCGCACCCGACGCCTGCGTAATGCACCGGGATGAGCGCCCGCGTGCGCGCCGTGACCAGCGACGCCACGTGATTCACGTCCATGGTCAGCGTATCGGGCCGGATATCGGCAAAAACCGGCCGCGCCCCGGCGCGCACGAAGGCACTGGCGGTGGAGACAAAAGTAAAGGATGGCACGATCACCTCGTCGCCCGGCTGGAGATCGAGCAGCAGCGCGGCCATTTCAAGCGCATCAGTGCCGGAAGTGGTGAGGATAACGCGGGGCGCGCCGAGTCGCTCCTGCAGCCAGGCTTCGCAGCGTCCGGTGAACGGGCCGCAGGCGGAAATGTGCCTGTTCGCCAGCGCGACCTCCATATACTCGCGCTCGCGCCCGGTCAAAATCGGCTGGTTGAATTCAATCGTGGACATGGGGAGGGGTGGTCGGTGTTCAGTGGTCGTGGGAAAAGTGTTCGGTGTTC
>JBAXJV010000413.1:0-2682 GCA_037137675.1 bacterium
TCTCGGCATCTTCGCTCTGCAAAAAAAGCATTTGCGCGATCACCAGATTGCTGACGTTATCGTCAATGCCCATGCCGAGGAAAATGATCCGGTCCTTCAGCAGGCGGGAGTAGATATCGTAAGCACGTTCGCCGCGACTGGTCTGCTCGACCACCATCGGCACCAGCATCTGGGCCTGTTCGTTCATGATTGTACCCCTCCGGCGTCAACCTTGGCAGGCGCCGCATCGTCATGCCTGGCTACCAGCCAGTCGAGCGTCTTCTCAATCCGGATCTGACCGCGGATATCATCGA
This sequence comes from bacterium, assembly GCA_037137675.1. Lineage (GTDB taxonomy): Bacteria > Verrucomicrobiota > Kiritimatiellia > CAIKKV01 > CAIYGI01 > CAIYGI01. The sequence continues at coordinate 294 of JBAXJV010000413.1, forward strand.
GCGCCTGACGCTGCTCGAGCTCCTGCCGTATCTGCTCCCTGGTCATCCTGTAGCGGGTCGCCATGGCGTTAATACGCTGCGCCAGATCGGACTCGCTGACCATCACCTTCTCGTGGTCCGCAATATGCTCCAGAATGTAGCGCACCTTGACGCGGTCCGTCGAAGTTTGCGCCGCGCCTGCAAAAAGATCATCGCGGTGCTGCTCAATCTCCTCCCGCGAATTACCCTTCTGCATGTGCTGCTTCACAGTATCCTTAATGATGTTCCGCGCCTGTTCATCAACAACCGTCTTGGGCAGGGATTCGATAACCGTGTTAGCCAGCAGCCAACTGACAGCCTCTTCCTTCAACCGCATGGTTTCGTTCTGCTCGGCCGTGACCTGCAGATTCTCGCGCAGCACCTGCAGCAGCGCGGCCTCATTTTCAACACCCAGCGTCTTGAAAAAAGCTTCGTCCAACGCCGGCAAAATGCGCTCACGCACGCCATTCGCGACCACGCTGTATTCAGCCTGACGTCCCGCAGCTTCCTTCACCGCATAGCCTTCAGGGAACGCCACAGGCACCGTGCGTGTTTCGCCAACGCGTATTCCAATCAAGGCCTTACCCATACCGGGCAGCAAATCGGGGCCGCCCAGCATGACCCAGAAATCCTTGCCGGAGCTCAGCTCGGCATGCTCTGACAGAACTGCGGAGACGGGCTGACCGTCCATGGTCCCGGAGTAGTCTACCTGAACAATATCACCTTCTGCGGCCACGCGGTCGGGACGTTCCTCAAATTTAGCCTGGCGTAGCCGCAGGTTCTCCAGCACCTTGGCCACTTCGTCATCCGTCACCGCTACCGCATTCCGCACAACTGGCAGCACGCTGTAGTCGGGCAGGGTGAACTCCGGCTCGACATCCACCGTTATGGCGATCTTCATCGGCTGGGCTGGATCTACATGCACCTCGGCAACATTGACTACGGCGACAGGCTTCAACGACTCCTGCTTAATCGCCTGCTGATAGGCTTTCGGCAGCAGCTGATCGCCAATTTCCTTCATTAAGGAACCACGGTATTGGCGTTCCACCATGGCGCGCGGCGCCTTGCCGGGCCGGAAGCCTTTGATTTGCGCCTGCCGGGTAAACCCGCTGAGCACTTCTTCGTACGCTTCACGCACGCTCTCCACAGCCACTTCAATATGCAGCGTCTTGCGACACTGCCCGGCAGACTCGATCTTCACGTTTACAATCACCGGAACACTCCTTTGTTCGTACTGTCGCGCGATCTCTCACGGAGCCCCAACAGCACTGGATGAAAAAGTTAAAGTTTACCCAATGCCGGGCCCGCTGTCCATCCTGCATTCGCCAAAGCGCCTATTCTTTCATGGCCATCAGAAATTCGGCGTTGCTCTTGGTCTTCTTCATGCGGTTGAGAATCAGCTCCATGGACTCGACGGCGGGCACGCCGCTGATGGCCTTGCGCAATACCCAGATGCGGCTCAGCTCGTCAGGATGGATCAAGAGCTCCTCCTTACGGGTGCCGGATTTCTCAATATTGATCGTCGGGAAAATGCGCTTGTCCACCAGCGTCCGGTCAAGCACAAGCTCCATGTTGCCCGTGCCCTTGAACTCCTCGAAGATCACCTCGTCCATGCGGCTGCCAGTGTCCACCAGCGCCGTGGCTACAATCGAAAGGCTGCCACCGTTTTCGATGTTGCGGGCAGCTCCGAAAAAGCGCTTGGGCTTGTGCAGCGCGTTGGCGTCCACGCCGCCTGAAAGAATCTTTCCGCTGTGTGGCTGCAGCGTGTTGTAGGCGCGCGCCAGACGGGTAATGCTGTCGAGCAGAATCACAACGTCCTTGCCGCACTCCACCATACGCTTGGCCATTTCGATGACCATCTCGGCCACTTGAAGATGCCGCTCGGGCGGCTCGTCAAAAGTCGAGCTCAAGACATGCGCCTTGGTGTTGCGCTCCATGTCGGTGACTTCCTCGGGGCGCTCGTCAATCAGCAGCACGATCAGGTAGGCATCGGGATGATTGGTCGAGATGCTATTTGCAATCTTCTGGAGCAGCACCGTCTTGCCGGTGCGCGGCGGGGCCACAATCAGCCCGCGCTGCCCCATGCCAATCGGAGTGAACAAATCCATGACGCGCATGGAGCGCTCGTCCGGCGTGGTTTCAAGGATAAAACGCCTGTCGGGAAAAAGCGGCGTCAAGTTTTCGAACGGCACGCGGTTGCGATTTTTCTCGGGGTCAGTCTCGTTGATCCTGGAGACTTTGAGCAGGGCGAAGAAGCGCTCCTTCTCGCGCGGGGAGCGGATCTCGCCCTCGACACGGTCGCCTGTGCGGATCGCAAAGCGCCGCACCTGAGACGGCGAAATATAAATATCCTCCGGGCACGGCAGATAGT
>JBAXJV010000414.1:0-2678 GCA_037137675.1 bacterium
CACCGATGACGCCCGCTACATTAACGCGACGGTGCCTGGCAAGATACATCTCGATCTGATCAAAGCCGGACTGCTGGCCGATCCGTCAGACGGCTTGAACTGTCTGGCGGCGCGCTGGGTCGAGGAGATGATCTGGAGCTATCGGCGCGAATTCCCCGCGCCGCGCGCCGCGCTGGCGACGGGCGCCCGCGCCTGGCTGGTGTTCGAAACGCTCGATCTGGTCGCCTCGATCGTGCTCAACGGAAAAGAGATTGGCAAACACCGCAATTTTTTTTACCCCTGCCGGATCGAGGTGACCGGTGCGCTGAGGTCAGGACGCAACGTGCTGGCCGTTCACCTTGACGGCGGATTGTACGATGTCTCTGATCGTCCGGGCGAGCCGTACAGCGGCCAGACCGACCACAAGCTGCACAAGCGTTCGTGGTTGCGTAAACCGCAATGCCAGTTCGGCTGGGATTGGTCCACGCGTCTGATCAACGTGGGAATCTCCGGTCCGGTGCGTCTGGAATGGACCAGCGCAGTTGCGCGCGTTGATCGTTTCGTCCCCCTGGCCTCGCTGACGCCAGACCTCCAGACCGGTTCGATTCTGGCCCGTTTGTTTGTGGAGGGATTAGGCCGGCAGGCCGTCCGCGGCGATCTTGCCGTGAGTCTGGCGCCCGGCGGACGGAAAGTGCACGTACCGGTGGTGATCAAGCCGGGCTTGAATTCTGTCGAGGCCGTGCTGCCGGTCCCGCATCCCGAACCGTGGTGGCCGCTTGGGTGCGGGCCTCAGGCGCTCTATTCCGTGACTGCGACGCTCAGCGTGAACGGCCGCACGCTGGCCAGCCACAAGGCCACGGTCGGTTTCCGGCACGTGCGCGTGGACCAGACGCCCGATCCGCACGGCGGCTATCGTTTTGTGATTGAGGTGAACGGACGGAAGATCTTCTGCAAAGGTGGCAATTTCGTGCCAGCCGACATGATCTTTGCCCGGCTCAACCGTGCGACCTATGAGACGCTCGTCGCCCGCGCGCTGGAAGCCAACTTCAATATGTTGAGGGTCTGGGGCGGCGGGTTGTACGAGAGCGAGGACTTTTACGAGCTATGTGATCGCAAGGGCATTCTGGTATGGCAGGAGTTCATTTTCGCCTGCTCCAAGTACCCCGCCACTGATGCCGCTTATCTGGAAGATGTGCGAAAAGAAGCCCGCCATCAGATTCGCCGGCTGGCGCCGCATGCCAGCCTGGTTGTGTGGTGCGGCAACAACGAAATGGAATTGGGCTCGTGGGAGTGGGGATACGATAAAAACAGCGCGACGCTGCCAGATTACGGCTTGTTCCACAATGTTCTTCCGCGCTTGCTGGCCGAGGAGGATCCGCTGCGCTACTACCAGCCGTCGTCTCCGTATTCGCCCGACGGAACGTCGCCCAACCGCGATGACCGTGGCGATCAGCATCCCTGGAGCATCGGTTTTTCGGACAACGACTTCCGCAAGTACCGCGGCATGGTCTGCCGTTTTCCAAACGAGGGCGGCATTCTTGGGCCGACCTCCCTGCCCACAATGCTCCGGTGCCTGCCCGAAGGGCATCGACATGTGCAGTCGTTCGCCTGGCAGATCCACGACAACAGCGTGGACAGCTGGGCAGAACCGAGTTTCGCCGATGCAACGGTCCGGCAGTGGCTCGGGCTGGATGTCAGGCGGTTGTCGGTGGAGGAATTCGTCTATTGGGGCGGGTTGTTGCATGGCGAAGGACTGCGGGAATACGTCGATAATTTCCGCCGCCGCATGTTCGACACTTCCGCTGCGATCTTCTGGATGTATAACGACTGCTGGCCGGCCACGCGGTCGTGGACGATCGTTGATTATGCCCTGCGCCGCACGCCGGCCTTTTGGGGGGTCAAACGGGCGATGGCCCCGCTTTCGATCGTGCTGGTCGAGGAGCAAGGGCGGGTGAATGTGTATGGAGTCAACGACACCGACAAGCCCGTGACGGCCGGGCTGCGGTACGGGGTGTTCACCTTGAACGGGCGCTATGTCCTGGATCGCGGGCAAGCGGTCGTGCTGGCGCCGAACGCCTCCACGTGGCTGGCGGATTTTCCAGCCAGCGCCTGGACCGCACGGCGCGCAAGCCTGGCCTTCGCCGTGCTGACGCAAGGTGCGCGGTTGTTGGCACGCAACCGGCTGTTCGACCAGTTGTTCAAAGACTGGGCCTGGCCATCGGCCAGAGTGCGCGTGAAGGTCAAGGACGGGCGCGCGACTTTTACATGCGACCGTTTCGCATGGGGGGTCTGCCTCGATCTGGACGGCGAATCGCCCTTGGACGACAATTTTTTCGACATTTATCCCGACCAGCCCCACAGCATCGCCTGGCGCAGCAAGACGCCGCCCCGGGTGCTGCACGTGGGCAATGAGCTGAAGGCCTTGCTGGCTCGACCTAAATATTTGAACCCCGAACCATCCTTGCCTGACACGACACTGATCTTCTAAAATATTACTCGTCGCACGCCTTTTCCGCCGACGGACCTCCGGGCACCGTGAACGTGAAAGTCGTTCCCCCGCCGGCCCGGGAGCTGGCCTCGAGTTTGCCGCCATTCATTTCAACGAATTGTTTGCAGAGGAGCAGGCCCAGCCCTGTCCCTTTTTCCCCGGCCGTTCCTTTTGAGGTGGCGGCCTTGTTCACTTGCCATAAATTTCCGAG
>JBAXJV010000415.1:0-2674 GCA_037137675.1 bacterium
TGGTTATATCCGGCAAAACCGATCCGGCCAACCCGCTCTTTACGCGAGGCGGAAGCTTCTGGACGAACGATTCCATCCCGCTGCTCGAACTGCCTCCCGATCAGGATCCCCGCCATCACCCGCTCAACCAATGCATGCATTACGGTTATGCTTCTATGGCGCTGGTGCCGATCCGTGATAAGGAAGAAGTTGTTGGCCTGATCCACATCAATGACCATCGCAAAGGGCGGTTTTCCATAGCTGATATCCAACAGCTTGAGGGCATTGCAGCGCACATCGGTGAGGCCTTAGTGCGCAAACGGTCCGAGGAGCATGTTCGCGGGCTATTGGAGGAAAGTGACCGGGCCCGGCTGGTTTTGCTTGGGATACTTGATGATGAGACCCGTGTCAGGGCTGATTTTCGCCGCCTGGCCATGGCAATTGATCAGACTACTGAGGCTGTCATGGTGACGGATACTCATGGGCTGATTCAGTATGTCAATCCAGCTTTCGAAGTCGTGACTGGCTACACGCTCTCTGAGGTTGTTGGTCAGAACCCTCGTATTCTCAAGAGCGGGCAGCATAGTGCGGCGTTCTATCATGAAATGTGGGGAACCATTTCCAGCGGGAATGTCTGGAAAGGCCGGCTGCTTAATCGCAAAAAAAATGGCGCGATTTACACTGAAGAAGCAACCATCGCGCCTGTTCGCGATGGGGCTGGCGGGATCACCAATTATGTTTCCGTCAGGCGCGATATTACCGAAAACCTGAGCATGCATGCGCAGTTGGAGCAGTCCCAGAAAATGGAGTCCGTGGGGCGATTAGCTGGCGGTGTAGCGCATGACTTTAACAACATCCTGCAGTCCATTCTTGGAACTGTGCAGCTGGCCATCGAGCAGCCCGGCATTATCCAGCAGGCACGCCTCGATCTGGAGGAGATTCAAAGTTCAGCCCGGCGGGCTGCAGCGCTTACCCGCCAATTGCTTGCATTTGCCAGCAAGCAGGTGATTGCTCCGCAGAATATTGATTTGAATAAACTTATACCGGGCATGCTCAGCATGTTGAACCGTATTATCGGCGAGAACATCAATCTGGTCTGGACGCCTGGCGATGGGCTCTGGCCGGTCTGGGTGGATCCCAGCCAGATAGACCAGATTCTGGCAAACTTGTTGGTCAACGCGCGCGATGCTATTGAAGACGTTGGCGCGGTGCATATCACAACCGAGAACGTCTGTGTGGACGAAATCACGGCTTTGCAGCATGAGGGATTTACGGCTGGGGACTATGTGCTGCTTATGGTTAGCGACACTGGCCATGGTATGGACGCGGCGACACTGGCCAGAATATTCGAGCCGTTCTTCACGACTAAGGAGGTCGGGAAAGGTACCGGTTTAGGCTTGGCCACTGTGTACGGTATCGTCCGGCAGAACAAAGGTCGTGTTGCCGTTTACAGTGAACCCGGGAAAGGCACAACCTTCCGTATCTACCTGCAACGTTATTCAGGTACAGCCAATACGCCGGTCGATCTTCCAGACCCGAAAGTTGTGCGGGGATCTGAAACGATTTTGCTGGTGGAGGACGACACCTCCATTCTGAACATGGTCGAACGGACACTGCGTGGATTGGGATATAATGTTCTGGCGGCTGCCACGCCGCAAGTGGCCTTGCGTACGGCGGATGAATACGCCGGCGAGATTCAGCTGTTGCTAACCGATGTCATCATGCCTGGCATGAACGGCAACGAGCTGGCCAAGCAGATAACAGCCAGGCGGTCGAATCTCCACTGCATCTTTATGTCGGGATTCCCGGCGGAACTCATTGCCAAGCAAGGCGTGCTGGTCGAAGGCGTCAAGTTCTTGCAGAAGCCGTTTGTGCTGGAGAAGCTGGCAGCCAAAATACGTGAGGCTCTGGCTGAGGCTACGCCAGCATAGTGGATGCCAGCAGATCTCCGGACTGCCGCCGGCTGTAGAAAACTGTCGCTGACAGAGCTTGCCAATCCGCAGAATTTCTCCCTGCGCTCAGTTCCCGGCGAGGTCGCGTGCGACTATTTCTCCGGGACGTGTGCTGACTCCCGGCCAGAGTTTGCGCCCGGGATAAAGGCTGGTGTGAATGCCGGTATGCACTCCATCTCCTGCAATCACACCTAATTTTCGGCGGCCGGTATCCACAAGATTTACATTTATTGAGGAATAGTGGTTGCGTCCGTCGTGACGCAGGTTGGCGGTAATCGTGCCGGCGCCGAAGTTAACCTTTTCTCCCAAAATCGAATCGCCAACGTAGCTCAGGTGCCCGACGCTGGTGTGCGCCATGATAATAGAGTTCTTAATCTCCACCGATTGGCCGATGTGGCAGTCGTTGCCGATGGCGGTGGCTCCACGAAGGTAGCAATTGGGGCCGATCTTGCAGCGGGCGCCAATAACGACATGGCCCTCGATAAAGACGCCCGGCAGAACGCGCGACTTGTGACCCAAAACCAGCAGCCCTTCGACGTGGGCGTGCGGGCTGAGCTCGCCTTGAATGTCGTCCGTCGTAAGCGCGCCGATGAGCTCCTCGTTGATACGCAGCAGATCCCACGGATAGCGGATCACGAATGAGCCTGCATCACCTGATAAACAAGCGGTCCCTGGTTCGGTCGCAGATATGTCGTGGCCGGTCCATGCCAGCGGCGCGCCGTCTTTGGACAGCAGTACGCGGG
>JBAXJV010000416.1:0-2651 GCA_037137675.1 bacterium
CGTCCTTCCGCTGTGAGAAAGGCGGGAAGGATCGCCGCTGGCAACACGGTGTCTTTGCCTGCATTAGTATGATTGTCATCTTGGTTGTGGGTTTGGTTGTACGATGGCGTTGGATTCGTGGCACCGCAATCGATCCCAATCTCGGCGATATGCTACCCCTAATCCAGGAGTCTGCCCGCGCTTTGCTGGCTGGCGAGTTTCCTTATCGGATATACCACTTCCCATGGCCGGTTCCATTGACATTCCCCCCCGCTTTGTGGATGGCGTACATACCGGCAGAAGCCGTTGGCCTTGACCTGCGTTATGTGGCGCTGTTGTGTGTCGCCATCATGGGCGCAATGTGGCTTATGCAATACAATGCGCTTTCAGCAAGCGACCGCAACGCCCATGCCGTTTGTCTCTGGGCATGGGTCGGGCTGGTCGGCGCCTTTTTTCTGTCGCCGTTGATTCAGCGGTTCATCATTCAGGGCCATACCGCCCCATACTGGCTGGCATTGACGCTCATGCCCTTGTTGCTGTATTCCCGCAGAAATCGTGCGGCAGCGGTTTGCTTGGGCGTGATCTGTGCCATGCGGCAACCCGCGATTTTTTTTGTGCCGATCCTATGGTGGTATTGGATGCGGATTGGTTCATGGCGTGTGGCCACGCTTCGTGTAGGAACGGCAACGGTCACGGCCGCATTGATCTACTTGCCGTTTGTCGTGCGGGACGCTGAAGCCGTATGGTGGACCCCATTACAACACTATGCCGAACTGGGGCGAGGAACGCTAAACTCCAATCCGGCTGCGATTCTGGAAACTATCGGCTTTAGTAACCTCTTTTACCTCAAGGGGTGGGACCGAGTCCTTTCCCTGCTGGCGACACTGGCCGCCGCTGTCATTGTTGCGCTGCACCTGCGTCGGCTGAACACGGCGGCAGCAACGGTTCTGGCTATGGCTCTAACATCGCTTGGCTTTACCTTGCTGGCGCCAATCCCTTGGTACTATGAATATTTCCCAGTCCTGATTCTCTTCATGCAGGCTTGGTGGATTGAAGCCATGGGACCAGACACGCCGGCATCGAGTGTGACTGCGACGCGCCAAACCATTGCGAGGGCGCGATGAACACGCAGCTAGGCGTGAGCATTCCAGCCTACAAACGTCCGGAGCAGTTGCTGGAAACCGTGCGGTCCGTGATCACGGCGGGACGCAAATTCGAAATCCCGGTTTTCATTTCTGACGATTCAACGGATGACACCAACGACGCTGTGTTTCAAATCCTGCAGGCCGAATACCCGTTCGTACGGGTGTTTCGCAATCAGCAAAACCTCGGCATTGACGGCAACATCCTGCGCTCGGTGGACGTGAATTCCTGCCGGTACGCGTGGTTGCTAGGCGAGGACGACCGTCTGACGCCCGGCGCGATTGCGCATGTGTTGAGTGTGCTTGAAAAAGAATCGGCGCCGTTTGTATATGTGAACTACGCGTCGGTGAACGCTGATTTCAGTAAGACGCTGAAGCCTGTCTCGCTACCGCTGCGCGGGGATACCAGAATGCCTGCGGCCATGTTTTGGCGCACGTGTTCGTGGTCCGCCGGATTTATTGGCGCGTGCATAGTGAGGAAATCGGACTGGGACAAGGTGGACAGAAGCCGCTACCTCGGCACCTGGTTTGCGCATGTTGGCTCGATCATGGAACTGTGCCGGGGACATGATATCACGATGGTCGCCGAGGCGCTGGTCCACAATCGCTGCGGCACGACAGAAGTATTCACCTGGAGCTCGTCGTTAATGGACGTACTGGATGGGTGGCGGCGGCTTTGCGAGCGTCTAACGCCGGTCTATGGCGCGACAGACTGTATGGAATCGCTTAGCTCGTTCCGGCGGGCGCACGGGCTGGGGACGCTGAAATTTCTGGCCTATGCGCGGGCAGGCGGCGCGCTGACGCCGAAGGTGGTGCGGGAGCAGATTCTGCCGGGCGGTGAGTCGCTTTGGTTCAAGACATGGGCGCGGGTGTTTTCGCGCATACCGTCCGGATGGTTTCGCGCGCTGCAGCGCTGGAAATACCGCGAATGATAACGCTGCTGTTACATGCGGTACAGGTGACGGGCGTGCAACTGCTGCTGTTCGTGCTCGTGCCCGCATGGGCTTTGTCGCGGATACGCTGGCTCAATCTGGCCGAATGGATGTTTACCGCTCTGGTGGCCGGCGTGGTCTCTGCCGCCCTGTTGGGACAGGTGTGCAATGGCAGTGGGATCGGCGCTGGAACAGCGCTGGGAATATGGCTGACGGCGTGGATCGGCGCTGGCGTATGGTTGTGGCGCAAAAAAAAGACGCCGTCTTTGCCACGCATGGACTGGCTTTTGGGCGCCGTGCTGATTCTGGCCTGGGTGGTTCGAATGATCCATCCGTTGCAGACCTGTGCACTGGGACAGTCGGACGCCTACAGCCATCTGGGATTTTTGCGCGATGTGCTGGAGCAAGGGCGCGTGGGGAATGGCGATTATCCGCCTGCCTACGCCTGGGTGATGGCGTTTCCCGCTTGGCTGCTGCAAGAAAAACCCTATTGGGTGGCCCGGTTTGGTGGCGCATTTTTCGGTGTGGGCCTGGTGCTGGGCACACATGTGCTGTTGACGCAGGTCAAAGGACGTACGGCCGGACTGGCGGCGGCGGT
>JBAXJV010000417.1:0-2644 GCA_037137675.1 bacterium
GTGCGTACGCGAATAGACCGGCCACAGCCACGATTCGGTGACCGCGTCGTCCACGCGTGACTTGGAATAAAGCGGGAACAAGGCAAAGGTCCACTCGTCCATGCCCATGAAATCGTAGAGCGTGCCCACGATTGGAAACACTCCCAGATAGTTCACGCCGTTGGTGCTGCGCCCCATGCCAAGCACGGGAACCACCCAGACGTGATATGGCGAAGCAGGGTCGCTATCATCAGAATCGCGGTACCATACTGACAGAATGCGGCCGGACGATTCATCGCGCCAGCTGCGGGTCGAAGCCAGCGGCCAGAGCACATCGGTCCTGACCTTGTTGTCCTCACGACTGCGCACCTGACTGAAGAACGGCGAAAAAGCCCGGACCTCCTGCGAAGCCTCTGTTTCGTGCCGCACAAAATCGCTGAAAGTGACGCGTTGCGGTGCGGCCAGCTCTGTAACAGGCGAAGCTTGCGCGGACACGGCAGCCAACTGCGCCACCAGCAGCAACAGACCGCAGGCACACCGCAGCCGTGCAGGCTGTGCGGTGGCCGGGCCTTCAACGTTCATCATAACCTTCAATCGCCGCCTCACACCGGAACATGGAGGCAATCAGCGCGCAGCGGATCCACATACCGTTGCGCATCTGCCGCCAATACATGGCGCGCGGGTCGTGGTCCACTTCAACGGCGATTTCCTGCCGCCGTGGAAAAGGATGCATCAGGATGGCGTCGGGACGGAGTTGCGCAAGACAGGCAGCAGTAAAGTGGTAGCGGTCTGTACCCAGCTTGCCGCTCGCGCCGGGGTGGGTGTCCCATTCGTCCTGAATGCGCGTCATGTAAATCGCATCCACTTTGGGGATCACCGCTGCAAAGTCTTCTTCTATTACTGTGCGTACTCCGCGGCGGTGAAGCAGGTCGAGAATATCTGCGCTGATTTGCAACTCCTTCGGAGCTACAAAATAGAGCGTCATGCCGGTGTAGTTCGTCAGCAGCCAGGCCAGCGAGCGCACAGTACGACCGCGGGCCAGATCGCCAACAAACGCCACGGCCTTGCCGTCAATACCGCCACGGTTTTCAAAGCTGCGCTGCAAGGTGTAGATATCAAGCAGAGCTTGCGTGGGATGCTGGTCCTTGCCCGAGCCGGCGTTGATGATCGGCACCGAACGGGTCGTATTGGAAAGCACCCAGGCCATGCGCTCGGCCAGTCCGCCGAGCTGGCTGCGCATGATGATCAAGTCAAAATATGAACTGAAAGTGCGCACGGAGTCTTCCTGAGTTTCTCCCTTGAACTCGCTGGAAGTGGCCGTATCGCGAACTTCGCCTGTGCTTATGCCGAGAATCTGACAGGCCGCGCAGAAGGAGAGGAAGGTACGGCTGCTAGGCTGCGTGAAGTAGAGCATCGCACGCTGCCCTGCCATGACCCCGCGCAGAAAGCGGAGGCCCGCCTCGTCTTTAGAAATCCGCCGGATACGTGTGGCCAGCGCGCCCAGAGCCTCCAAGCGTGCACGGTCGAACTGCTGGGCGATCAAGACATGATTTTCACGCCCATCAGGCGCTTGCAGATATCCGGCTTTGCCGATCAAATCCAAAGCCTCGAAAACATCCCACCCGATTGTTGTCAACGGATCTGCTAATGGCATGGGTTTCTCCTTGATAGATACACGCATAATTAGGCCAGCGACGCCACCATCACGGCCTTGATGGTGTGCAACCGGTTCTCGGCCTGATCAAAAACCTTGGAAAAAGAGGCCTCAAACACCTCGTCCGTCACTTCCAGCGGACCGCTTTCGCGCGTGGCAACCGTGTCGGAATTATGAAAAGCCGGCAGGCAGTGCAGGAAAATCGCCTGACCGTGGCCCAGTTGCCCGGTGCCTCGCATGAGCTCCATGTTCACCTGATACGGCTTGAGCAAGATCAGACGTTCGGCGGTTTTGGCTTCCTCGCCCATCGAAACCCAGACGTCGGTATAGACGATGTTGGCCCCTTTAACAGCCTGCATGGGATCGTGACAGACGGTGACGCTGCCACATGACATACGCGCCATGTTTTGAGTGTAACGCAACAGATCCGGATCAGGCGCCAATTCCGCAGGACAACAATTCACCATGTGAATCCCGGCCATTGCGCAACCGACCATCAGAGTGTTGACCACATTGTTACGACCGTCACCGATGTAGACAAATTTGAGCCCGGCAAGGCGGCCAAAATGCTCGTCAATGGTCATCAGATCGGCCAAAGCCTGAGTTGGATGCCAATCGTCAGTCAGCGCATTCCAGACCGGCACACCGGCGTAGCGCGACAAATCATCCACCACGGACTGTTGGAAGCCGCGAAAGGCAATGCCATCGAAAAGCCGGCCTAACACGCGCGCCGTGTCAGCGATGGTTTCCTTGCGTCCAATGTGAATGTCATTAATATCGAGATATTCAGTCATGCCGCCTTCGTCGAACGCAGCGACCGTAAAGGCGCAACGTGTGCGCGTAGAGGATTTTTCGAAAATCAGCGCTACACTGCGCCGGGCAAGGAAATCGCCGCGCATCCCGCTACGTTTACGGAGTTTGAGTTCCACCGCCAGGCGCAGCATGCGAAACAACTCGTCGTGACTAAGATCGTCCAGCTTCAGGAGGCTCTTGCCCCTGCGAAAGCCCAGC
>JBAXJV010000418.1:0-2627 GCA_037137675.1 bacterium
GGCGATTGGCCCGGACAAATCGCGAGGGGCTCCACGAATCGCCGGGCAAATAATGATCCGTAATGTTCACCATCTCGTTATTAACCGGGACCTTCATGTGGTTTTCCCAGTTCAAGTCGGCATAGTTTTGGCCATATCCGTAGAGCGAAACATAATCCGGGTCGCCGGAAGCGGCGCGCATTTCATCCACCCAGTAGGTTCCGCGAATCGTCGGACCGTCCGGGAACCATTCAACTACGATCGAATGGCTGTTGGTGTCGTGAACCACCAATTGCAGAGCATTGTTGAAAGTAAGAAAGTAACCGGTGGGTTCTTGCCAGACCTGCAGGGCGCTGATCGAGTTCGTAACCTCCTGCACCGTGGAGAAATTGCCCAGCACCCACGCCACGACCGACCGGATGGAAAGATTCGTATTACCAGTCGACGGCTGGGGAAACAGACTGTCCGAGTCGTTGAATTCGATCACCGCCGCGCTCAAACCTTTCTCGTTCATTCCATCGAGATGGCGCCCCCGGTTGTAATTGGCGGACCACCCGTAAGAAATGCCGACAAAGCCATATTGATTAGTCCAGCTCCATCCGTATTTTCCTGCGCCGGCATCGGGATCGCTGGCATGCCAGACGCGCCCGCGCGGCATGACCTCCGCAAAGTAGCGCAGGTTGTGGTCGGCATCGAAATTGCGCGCTGACACCACCACCGGCGCGGCTTTCGGATCGGTCGGTTGCGGCAGTATGAAATCCGTGTCAGCCATCGCCAGGCCATGCCAAAACCCCAGCCAGGCGCCAGACATCAAAAGTAACCGTTTAATTTTCATTTATGCTTATATGAACCCGCTTTCGAGCTGCAATGCAGGGCGTGCAGTTCAACTGCTGCTTCATCATCTGGTTTCCCCCTCCAGGGCTAGGAAGGGCTATTATGCAAACATGGCTCCTGAATCTGGCGCACGAATGAGTCCTTGAATCGCGGTGTAGCCGTGTCTTCCTTGACCTTGCGCAGGCATGCCACCAGCTGCCGCAGATTGCTTTCGTAAAATATTTTTCCTTTGTCCGCCGTAGCCGGGAAGGGGTTTCCGCTGATGGCTTTAGGCCATCGAATAGGCCAGTCAAATGGCGTCATGGCACCAGCGAGATCTGGCGATTCGGCTGGAGTGGTAGCCTCGATCCGGCCGCTCAGATCAACCCATTGCGGGAAGAGGTGTAGAGCGATACTGGTTTCCACCTCGCCACCATGCCCGTCGAAGGGTGTTTCCATCAAGGCCCTGTTGGCCTCACCCCCGAGGAGCTCGATATAGTAGGTGTAGACAAGGTAGGCTGGCGGCCTGTCCAGCAGCCGGCGACGAAGATAGGCCAGCCAGGATGCATTGCCGCCGTGGCCGCTGACAAGCAGGATCTTGCGGAACCCGTTGCGTGCCGCTTCATCGCAAATATCGAGGACCAGATCGATGATGACTTCCAGCCGGACGGAAATGGCGCCGATGGTGGGGCGCATGGAGGCAACGTCGGTGTAGTAAAGAGGCGGTAACACCACGGCGGGTTCGGCCTCTGCGGCCTCAAGGCAGGTGCGCTCCGCTTTGAAGGTGTCATTGCCTAACGGCAGGTGCCCTGCATGGGCCTCAATACTTCCCAGGGGGAGTACTGCCAGACCGCACTCCGAGGCCGCCGCCTTCAAGGCGCCGGGCGTCAATTTAGTCCATTCCATTATTGATTTCCTTTCATAAGATGAAAGACGCGGTGCCTGTGATGGCGCATGCCCGCACGACCTCCTCCACACGGTCCGGCTGGACCGCTCCGTGTTGCTTAATAAGAAATTGCTTTTCGGGAGGTGCAGGCGCGAGTGCTGCAGAAACCATCCCAAACGATTTGATGAACGCTTTCACAGAGGTCATGAAATGATACGGGCGGCGGAATGTCAAGCAGGACTTGACCGATTGACGTTCAATAAACTTCGGGGCGCTGCTCAATGAAGGCCTGACACCAATCTCCCCGATGCAAGGCGTGACGATTTCAACCGGACAGAAGCGCTGGCGTCAACCGCCGCCGGGCAGCGGGAAATTACGCCACGGCGACAAAACCCGGGAGATCAGGCGAATCGGTGAGCGTATGAAGAGTATTCGCAAGAACTCCTGCGTTGACATGGCGCGCGGTTCGTCGAGCCGGTGGCGCAGGAATTGAGAGGCCAGCGTGCCGGTCAGCACCAGGGCGTAAAATAGACTGTAGCGGTTCCAGGTCCAGCCCGGCAGCAAGGCGAAGCCTTCGCCGATGAGGCGGCCGAGCCCATCCAGGGCAAAGCCCCAGACGATGGGCATCACTCCAAGCGTGAGGCGGAAGGCGAAGCTGGAGATGGCGAAGAAGTGACTGCGCCCCATGGCAGGAATTATCCCCATCAGCAGCCTGGTGGATGTCAGTCCGAGGATGGGGTACCCGACCGAGCCGATGGTGACGATCAGAAAGAGCGCGAAGGTCCGGCAGGGAAGCACTCCCGCCGCGACCAGCAGCCATGCCAACTGCGAAGCAAGGATCATGCCGCTGGCGAAGGCCATCAGCGGGCGGCTGCCGGTGCGGTCGGCGATCGGGCCGGTGATCAATGACACGCCAGCGCAGACGATGAAGGAATAAGACGAGATGCCC
>JBAXJV010000419.1:0-2609 GCA_037137675.1 bacterium
TGTTGTACATCCATTCCCCGATGGCGCCATAGGCGTAGTGATTAAAGGAGTTCATTCCAGGATCGCCAAACCCTTGTTCCTTGGTGAAGCTATTCCAGCGTTCCCACATGGTGGTGGCACCTTGCAGAACAGGGAATAGCCATGACGGAAAGGTCTGCTGTAGAAGCAGTTTGTAAGCCACATCGGTCCGCCCTTGTCTGGTAAGGACCGGCGCGAGTAGTGGCGTTCCCACAAAGCCAGTGGCCAGATGCCATCCGCGCGATTCGATGTCCTTGATTAAATTTCCGGTGGCGTCGGCTCGCTTGGCGACGGGAAGCAAGTCGAACCCGAGGGCAAGCAGGTACGAGGTTTGTGTTCCGCTGACGATTCTCCCGGAGGGGGTCACAAATTCACGATTGAAGGCTGCCTTGACACGATCGAATAGCGCAGCATATTTCAGGGCGTCCTGTTTGTGGCCGAGGATGTTTGCGATACGCGCGAAGATGCCGGTCGTGTGGGCAAAGTAGGCTGTGCCGATCAATTCTGGCGGGGTCAATGACCGGCTCCGTCCGGCCTCGTAAATGTCGAGTGACAGCCAGTCTCCGAAGCAGGCGCTGAAGTTGATCAGGTCGCGGCTTTGTTTTTTTTGCCACTCGATCCAGCGCTTCATGGAGTCATAGTGCCGCTCCAGAATTCGCGTGTCACCATAGCAGAGATAAACGGTCCAAGGGCAGATCACGCCGGCATCCGCCCAGGCCGCGCAGCCGCGTCCGCCGTCGCGGAGCACATCCGGCGCCACATGCGGGAAGGCCCCGTCGGCGTGCTGTGAATCTTCCAGATCAATGCACCACTTGGTAAAGAAGGCGGCAACATCGCGGTTATAGGCTGCCGTGCGGATGAAGACCTGCGCATCGCCAGTCCATCCGAGGCGTTCATCGCGCTGTGGACAATCGGTGGGAGCCTCCAAAAAGTTGCCTTTCTGACCCCAGATGATGTTTTGCTGGAGGCGGTTGATCAGTGGATCAGAACATTCAAAAGTTCCGGCCGAAGTGATTTCGCTGTGAAGGACGATGCCGGTGACATCGCTGGGGGCGGGCTTCTCAGAAACCCCGGTGATTTCTACATACCGGAAGCCATGGAAAGTAAAGTGCGGCTCGTAAATTTCTTCGCCGCCGCCTTTGCAGATGTACTGGTCAGTACACTTGGCGGAACGGAGGTTGGCTGTGTAGAGCGTGCCGTCGGAGTTCAGCATCTCACCGAAACGGATTGTGATCATGGTGCCGGCCGGCGCTCGAACCTTGATGCGTGCCCAGCCGACCATGTTCTGGCCGAGATCGAAGAGATGCACGCCAAAGGCGGGTTCCGTCTGGGCAACAGTCGTTAATTCCTCCTGCCTGCGGACTGGCGCATTACGTTTGGCCACGAGCGCGGCGGAGGGCGGCGGAAAAACCGAAGCTGGTTGCCACTCCGAATCATCTCCGCCAGGCCGGTTCCATCCATCCTGCTCGAGGCGGACGTCGTAGTTTTCACCGTGATACATGTCCGATTTCAGAATCGGGCTGAGAAACGTCTTCCAATCCGGACCGGAGGCGATGAGTTCGCGTGTTCCGTCAGCATACTCCACCTCCAATTGGGCCAGCATGGAGAGCTGATCGCCATACAGGAATCGGTTGTCTTTCCAGAGAAAGTAGCCGGCATACCAACCGTCGCCCAGTATGGCGCCAAGGACGTTGGCACCTTGCCTGAGCAGATCTGTAACGTCATAGACAAGGTACTGAATGCGCTTGTTATAGTCGGTCCAACCCGGCGTGAAATAGTCGGTGCCGACCCGCTTGCCATTGAGGTGGAGTTCAAAGAGGCCCCGGGCTGTGGCATAGAGGCGGGCCCGGGTAACGCCGGGGTGAATGGTGAAGCTTTTGCGCAGCATTGGGCAGGGCTGGCTGCCATCCAGGCTTGCGATTGGCCGCCCGATCCATTGGGCGCTCCAGTCGGCGGGTTTAAGTAATCCCATTTCGAAATATGCGGCAGCACTCCAGTCCGAAGGCTGCCCGGCGTGGTCCCAGACGCGCACCTGCCACCAGACAGTCTGGCGCGATGTCAGACGTTTGCCGCCGTAAACAATGTCCAGGCACTGTTCAGTCCTGATCCGGCCGCTGTCCCAGAGGTCAGGCTTGGAGTCCAAAGATTGGCGGGATGACGCGGCAATGATCTGGTATGAGGTTTGACGGGCGCCCTGACGTTCATCATTAAGTTGCCATGACAAGCGGGGCCTGGCTTCGTCAAGGCACAGAGGATTGGTCAGATATTCGCAACAGAGATTACAGGCGTTGTGTTTCATTGCAGGCATAAAGTTATTAGTGTCAGTTGTAATAATCCGGTCGGTTATAAGTGGCTGCCAGCCGGCTTACCCGTACTGGCGTGCGGTGTCGTACATCGCGATGACGTTCTCAGTTGGCGAGTTGTCTTGCAGGGAGTGGGTTGGTGCGAAGCAGTAACCACCGCCTGGTTTCATGATCTCCAGAGTTTTATGGCAGTCGGCCACGACGTCAGCGACCGTGCCATAGGCCACAGGGCCGGCGGTGCTGATGCAACCGTGAAATGCCAGCCGTCCGCCGAATGTCTGTTTGAGG
>JBAXJV010000420.1:0-2587 GCA_037137675.1 bacterium
CTCCGGAAAACGCCCGCAACTTCACCGCCGTGGGATATTTTTTTGCTCGCGAGATCAATAAGGTCACGAAAATCCCGATCGGCCTTATCCACAGTTCTGTCGGCGCTACAGCGGCCGAGGTTTGGATCAGCGGAGCAGGGCTGCACAAGTACATGCCCTACGACTTTCATGAGCAGCTAGCAAAATTAGCCCGCGACACCGGTGACCCGGCCGGGGAATATTTTCAGGATCTGGAAAAGTGGGCAGCCGCCGTTGATCCTGAGAGTGCACAATTGCATTACACCTCCGATTCCAACCTGAATACCGGGGCCTGGCAGGAGATCACGGTGCCAAAAACCCGTGAAGAGCCCGGCGCTACAAACTTTAACGGGCTGGCCTGGTTTCGCACAGAACTGGACATTCCGGCGGACTGGGCTGAAAAGCCTCTTTCCCTTGTTCTGGGGCAAATCAAAAACGCCGATATCACCTGGTTCAACGGCACGCTGATAGGCTGCACTCAAGGCCATGGATTCCGCCGTTATCAGATTGACGGTGCCATGGTGAAACCGGGCGGGAACCTGCTGACCGTGGCTGTCTTTAACACCAACGGCCCCAGCGGCTTTTCGGGAAATCCGAAATATGTATTCATCCGCCCGGCGGGTGACTCCAATGCTAAAGGCGTAAGCGGGATCTGGAAATCCAGACAAGCGGTCGCCATGAAAAACATCTCATTGCCGTTCCCCCGTCCTAAGCTGGGCTATTACAAAACTATAACCGCCATGTATAACGGCATGATCGCGCCGCTCACGCCCTTTGCCATCAAAGGCGCCTTGTGGTATCAGGGCGCAGCAAGCTGGCCATTCTGGCTGCAATACCGCCGCCTACTTCCCGCCTTGATTGCCGATTGGCGCGATCAATTTCAGGCGGGCGATTTCCCCTTCCTGATCGTCTCGCAGTCCACCCAAAGCTATAAGCAAAGCCATCCCATCGAAGCTGGATATGGCGAGATCAGAGAGTCGCAGTGGCGCACAGCGCGCAAAGTGCCCAACACGAGGCTGGTCATCACGGCAGACATTGGCTACGAACCGGTCGCGAATATCCACCCCAAAAACAAGCAGGAAACCGGACGGCGCCTCTCACTGGCAGCCCGCAATCTGTGCTATGGCGAAAAGGAGCTGGTGTATTCCGGTCCGGAATATACCGAGATGATGCTGGAACGTAATAATGCCGACACTGATCCGGTTAAAACATATCAAGCCCGCCTTTATTTCAAGCACCTCGGTGGCGGGTTGGTTTTCAAGCCGGGCCCGGAAAAACCGAACGGATTCGTGGTGGCAGGCGAGGATAATAACTTCGTCTGGGCCGACGCGGTGATTGAAGGCGACAGTGTGGTGGTTTCCTCGCCAGAGATAGCCGTTCCAAGGCATGTCCGGTACGGCTGGGCCTACAACCCCATCATCACCCTTTTCAATAAGGAAGGGCTGCCCGCAATCCCTTTTCGAACCGACGAGTGAGCTTCTCCGCCTGCTCGTCGCCTATGGCAAACAGCCTTATTTTATGTCGTGGGGTTAACCTACATGTTTAGACTCGCTTTGCCATGGATCCTTTGTCATATTTCTGCGGTGCAGAGCACCTTGAATCAGGAAACTAAATGAAAAGAAACGCCCCAGCTTCGTCCTTAGAGCCAACCGTATGCCGGTCGCCGACCGCCCTGCAAATTGTCTGGTCCACCGGCGTGACCGTCAGCTTTGCCATGGATCACGAGTTCCTGCTCGGCATACGGGAGGTTCTATACAAGAATTTACCGCTGCGTAATCCGCAAAAGCTTTGGAAGCCGCTTTTCTCAACTCCTGAAGGCATCCACTACACCAGGTTCGAATTTAAGGATCTGAAAACCGCCCGTGATGGAACCGCCACGATCTGCGCTGAAGCCATCGGGTCGGCGGTCGGAATTCAAGAGGAGCAGGACGAATACCTCGGCGACATCGTCAATCTTTCCCAACCCGACAACCCTGTGCGGGACCAGTTCGAGTGGGAGCTCAAACCCGCTTCGCTGGATATTGGCGAACGCGCTTTTCACGGGTTCTCCTATCGTTACCGCTTTGCCAGTCAAGCCGGTCGTAAAATCTACCGCCTTTTCGATGATGCAACCTGGGAAATCGGCGGCACGGTTACAGGCAATACGCTGCTCCTTCAAGGGGAGGTCAATCCGCCCGTCACCGAGCTGACCCGCGAGCTCTTTTTCACAACCGCCTGTAATTACTACGGCGCGGAAATGACCGGCTTCATGACGGAGCCCAAGCGGGTTTCATTTCAGCGTCTCCCGCGCATGGGCACCATTCAGGCTTTCGATTTTCTGACCCATTCCAAGGGCGCGCTGATCGGGCTTTTCACGCCGCTCGATGAAGTCCTCAGCATTATCCAGAAAAACAAAGACCAGGATTTTCTGCATGTGGTTGACGAATGCCGCCGTCCGCTTTCCGATAACTTCGAAACCTATCCCAAGCAGATGCTCTTCCACCCGGCTGCCGGCTCATGGCAGCGCGAGGATCAGCGCAATCTCTGGGCCGCCATCTACGACGACGTACATAACGGCGTGCGCAGCCGG
>JBAXJV010000421.1:0-2586 GCA_037137675.1 bacterium
CCCATGGTGGCCGTACGTGTGGAGCATGCAAACCGCCACCCGGACTGGTCCTGACGGCCGTATACTCATCGGTTCACATCCTGTCCGGCTGGAAATCCCTCCCGAATCCAAGGTCATTCTTTGCCACCATACCTCCGGACATCACTCGGTCCTTGCTGCCATGCCCAAATCAGGCACCTTGCCCGTCCTGCTCTTTACTAACCGCCCAAAGTAAAAATTCCGCTTTTGATCGCACACAAAATTCCGCTTTTGAAAACTACGCGACAGAACGCAGATTGGACTTGCCTATTTCCTAAAATATAGTATTTTCTTGAACAGGAAAAACATGAAATCACAGAAAGCCATAAAACAGTCGGATATGCAGCGAATGCTGACGGAAGGGAAGATTTCGCTCCCGCCGTTGAAGTTTTGCTCCATTCAATTGGCTCCCGTATTCGGCGGGGGAAGGCAATTGGACGCCATCCTTGAGATTCGATGGGGCATCCAACGGCGTCGTTTCGCGGTCGAGATGAAAGCCCTCTCCACTCCGATGGCACTCAGAACTGCCGTCAATGAAGTCACGAGCGCCAAATTGCCGCCAGACACGTTACCCATGATCATGCTTCCTTATTTAAGTGCGGCGCAACTGCAGGAACTGGCGCAAGGGGGGGTGAGTGGCATCGATCTCTGCGGCAACGGAGTGGTGGTGGCGCCGGGCGAGTTATTCGTCTTCCGCACCGGTCAGCCGAACCGGTTTCCCAGTTCCGCGCCAATCAAGAACATCTACCGCAAGAACACCTCGATGGTTGCCCGCCTGTTTCTGGCCCTGCCTCGTATTGCGCGTACCTCAGAGGTGCTGGCCGAGGTCAACGCGCGAAATCTGCTGGGTGCAATCTTTCGCCGATCGCCAATGGTAATGGGCACCGTGTCCAAGGCCATCAAGGCGTTAGAGGAAGATCTGATTGTCAGTCGGCAGCAAGGCCTGCTGCGATTGATCCAGGCCGATAAGTTGCTGGACAACTTGCTGGACAACTATCGGCCACAGAACCCGGGCGAGACGGTGCGCCGGAAGGTGCCACTCGCCGCCCCCGAACTTTTTGGCCGCCTCGTCCTCCTGGGCAAGGAACTGAATCTTCCCGTGGTGGCAACCGGGCTGAACTCGGCAACCCGGTACGCAGTGATGCAGCGTGGCGAACTATTATCGATCTACTGCCCGCAACCAGAAGCGTTGTTGTCGCGGCTCCCTCCAGGCGAATCGGACCGTTTTCCAAACCTTGAAATTGTGACAAGCGAAGATGAGACGGTCTACTTCGACACCCGGATTGATGACGAGACCGGCTTCCGCTGGGCCTCACCCGTTCAGGCCTATTTGGAGATGATGCGCGGCGACAAGCGCGATCAGGAGACCGCCGTTCAAGTCCGAGCTGAAATCATCCGGGCAGTCGGGAACCTGCCATGAACGAAATGATGACCTTGAAGTCCGCCTTGCTTGACCTGCTCAAGGAGCTTGAGGGCACAAACACGCCTCTGATCGTCGGCGGTGGTTATGGCATCTACCTCCGCTACCTGTTGATTCAGGAAGAACGGCGGCAAACCCTGTTCAAAGAACTGCCCGAAACGCGCTCCACGAATGATTTGGATCTGTTCATTCGCGCAGAGTTGCTTCTGGACTCCGCTCAACTGAAGCCTTTGCGTAAGGCCATGACCAAACTCGGCTATGCGGTGATCAAGGGCGCCGAGTATTATCAGTTCGTGCGTCCCGGTCCGAGCGGTGACCCAGAACGCGGCATCAAGATTGACGTGCTAACCGGATCAACCAAACCGTTCGAGGGCACACAGGTCAAGTTCGACGAACGCCGGGTCCGACCCAAACCCTCCGTGGATTTGCATGCGCACCCTTGTGAAGAGGCGATTACGCTCACCGAGGGAACGACCACACGTATAGTGCGCGGACTGCTCAGGGACGGGACACCCTATGAGAGCCAGGTGATATTGCCGCACCCGTTCACCTTTGTGACCATGAAACTCTTTGCCCTGCGCGACAGAATCAATGATGCCGGGAAGGACTTCGGGCGACACCATGCCCTCGACCTCTATACGGTGATAGGCACTCTTTCCGCGCGGGAGTGGGACGAGTGTTTGCGTTTGCGCTCACAACACCAAACAGACCCCATACTGATTGAATGCGCCCGCATTGTGACCGATCTCTTTTCGGGGCCGGATTCCCTGGGCACGATCCGTCTGCGCGAAAACGCATATTTCCGCTCTGCGTTTGAGGTGGGTGAATTTCTCGCGGCCCTCAGGGAACTATTCCCCCCCCCTAATCTATCACCGACATCGATGGCCTGTTTGCCGGGATTCTGGCCAGCCCGACTCCATCGGTGACCAACGAGGTGGGCTACCAATATTTGCGTTTTTACGCGTGTAGCCGCCACCCGCAAATAAACGCTACACGCAAATAAAGGTGATCTTCACAAACCTGACGCTGCCGACATGTTCTGGCATCCCTGCTTTTACCAGGTTGTGGTGGGACAGAAATGTGGTCGCCGGCACATGCGTGGGGTCGTATATGGACATTGGACTTTCACTTGTCCGGCACGCTGTCTG
>JBAXJV010000422.1:0-2583 GCA_037137675.1 bacterium
GGAGTTGAAATCGTAGTTGAAGGCGCTTACGAGCCCCGGGTCTATCAATGACGCCGGCAACATACGTGTAATGTTAAGCAACTGAGCGGACATGCCGTAATTATAAATACGGGTCTCATCAATCGTTGCCGTCAGACCTTCGCCGACCACCACAGAGCCACCGGAAGTCATGAAATTCCGCCAAAGCGTCGCTGAGGAAAACAATGCTGGCAGACTCCCGACGGCATTTCTCAACCCATCCACGTAGAGATAAAAACGGGAGCCATCCCACACATAGGCGGCATGGTGCCATTCGCCATCCCTGACGTCGGACAGGCTGGTCAAAGTGTTGTTCGCAATATAATTGTGATAAAAGCCATCTTCCAAGTTAAGTTGTGAATAGCTATACGTGTGCAATGCAACGACCTTGCCTCCGGCATCAATTCCGAGATAATAATTCCATATATTATTTGCAACGCCCGCCACCTGCGTCGCGCTTCTGGCCACCAGAATGCCAGAACCGGAGTTCGTGCCCAGCTTGAACCAGGTGGAGATGGTCCACTGATTCGAAAGGCATTCAATCGTGCCGAGTCCGGCCGACACCATGCCGTCTGTTCCGCCGTTCACGGAAAGCGAGCCATAACCATCGGCCTTGAACAGGAGGGTTTGATTGCAACTCGCCAGAATCTCGGCGTCGGAGCGCGCCACGCTCCAAATCCGGAGTTCATCGGCAAAACCGGTAAGCCCGGCGCCCATTTTGACAGTCCCGTGAAGGTCGGGGCTGTTATCGCGCGCACCCAGCAAGTTGGAGTAGAGCTCCACTGATGGTTTGCCATCAACGAAAAGGGTCAGCACTCCGCCGGCCAGGCGTCCGGCAATGTGATGCCACTCGTTGGTGCTGAAGCGCAGTGTGGAGGGGGCCACCAGATCAATGGATTGACCACTTGCGGTTTCGTAGCGCACGTAGGCCACACCTGAGGTGGTCACGCCCAGTTCGTAATTGACGGGACGGCTGAAGCCTATCGCCGCCACCCGCTGAATCAATCTGGCGGCAGCGTTGGTCGGATAGGACTGCAGATTTACATGGGCCTCAAGCGTCCACTCGGAGAGATCGAACGACTCGCGTTCCTTCACAGCCAGCGAGCTCTCATGGATTTGTATGGGGGCGTTAGTATTACCAAAACATTCCAGTGAACGTTGAATGAATGGCGCACGGGAATCGTTGGCAGCAAAACCGAGATTAACTTCCTCACCGTCGGTCAAACCATCATCATCGGTATCCGCGAATGCGGGATGAGTCCCATAAACAAAGAGCTCTTCCCTGTTACTGAGACCGTCCTGATCGAAGTCTTCATCCAGGTCCGAAATGTCATTCCCGTCCGTGTCCACCGACATGGGGTCGGTATAACAAATGTATTCGTAGATGTTGGCAAGTCCATCGCCATCCGGATCACCGTAAGCCCCGTTATCGCCGGACGCATCGAGCGGATCGAATCCGTATTTTTCTTCCCACCAATCGGGCAGGCCGTCGCCGTCGGTATCGTAGGCGTCATTGATGGCCGGGGTGCCGCTGCCGTCCCACATGGGAACATCTTCGTCGGTGACGGCCCAGCGCAGGGGCAG
Source organism: bacterium (assembly GCA_037137675.1). Classification (GTDB taxonomy): domain Bacteria; phylum Verrucomicrobiota; class Kiritimatiellia; order CAIKKV01; family CAIYGI01; genus CAIYGI01. Next base: position 1,603 of record JBAXJV010000422.1, read on the forward strand.
CAGGTCGGAGACGGTGGGATTGTTTGCCATAGCCCAGGTGATGTCCGTAGAGGCCACGCGATCGCCGATCTGCGGATGACTTTCGTATAAGCCGCTGGAATTGTGGATGTAGACCAGTCCATAGGGGTTAGCAGTGTTGCGGAAGATTCCGTTCGTAACCACCACGCCAAATTCGTTGGTGGAGACAACCCCGGAATTCGTGGAGACACCGATGCCGTCACGGGGCGGCGCCAACGGAATATGGGCCACCATGTTCTCGATCCAGGGCACGTAGCGGTAGTCATCATACAGAATAGACTTATCGGGCGCATTCGCCCACCACGGCACGTTCAGATAGGTGGCCGGATATTGGTTGAGCACCTGAAAACCAGAGGGGGAAACAGGGCTGTGATCAGGATCGGGGCGGTTATCGAAGGTGTAGTAAGCCTTCAAGATTGTCGCCAGGCTCTGATTGGTGGCGAACTGCGCAACCTGACCGAGGGTCAGGCGTGTCAGCTTATCGGCCTGCACCTCTTCCTGCGAACGCGCGCCATCCCAGATGGCAATGTGATCCAGCCAGCCTTTAAAGAAGTTGGTCAGGGCAGGCGGCGCATGCCCAAGGCCTGCACGTGGCGGCAGGAGAATCGTCGTGCCGTCCACCCAGCCATTTGGATTATCATCCGCAGCACCGACCACAATGGGGGCTTCGAACCACAACGAAGCCAGGGCGGGCGGAGTATTATATGACTCACACCAGCCGTTCGCCGGAATCACGGACGAGGTCTTGGTCGCGACCAGTTCGCCATCTTTGTAAAGCTTGAGATAGCCAACCCAGTTGTTGCGTGAATCGTAATGGCCACCGTAAGTACAGGCCAGATGGGCCCATTCGTTAGCGAGCATAACGGCCGAGGCTGGCGCCACGGGCGACGCGACAATCGGAGAGCCTTCGGCATTATCGTAGGATGCGTAGGGCTGCCCTGCCGCATTGATGCCAATCCGGAA
>JBAXJV010000423.1:0-2580 GCA_037137675.1 bacterium
TCCGTCGTTTTACCTAACAGCCTACAGCCTAAACCGCTACAGCCTTGGCGTCCCAGTGGGACGCCAGTGATCTAAACAGCCACTTATGAGCCGCAAAGACGGCTCGGCGAGACGCCTCGCCCTACCTCGCGTACAATCAAGAGGCTCTTGAGAACCAGACATAGGTAGGGCGAACCGTCACGGTGAGCCGTTGAGTCTGATAGTGTGGCTGTCACGTGCCGGGAAACAGAATCTTAGCCGCACATTTGGGTCAGCTGCCAATTAAGACAGGTAAGAGGGCGGAAAATCAGGAAAATATGCGCTTGCTTAGGGCTTGCGTATTTGCGAATTTCATCAGGGTGAAAGTTCTGAATTGAGATCCCTGCGGCCTGTCTGCCGGGGACCCTCCTGCACGGTATTTTATAGATGAAGCCCGGAACGCATATACTCTATTGTCGCTGCGCCAATGCCGCTGTCATTCCGGAGGAGGTCCAGCGGGCCGTTTCTGCCGCGCTAGCGGGGAGGGCGGACGTGACGACCGTGGAGGACTTCTGCGCCGTTGCTGCGAAACGCGACCCGCGGCTGGAGCAGCTGATCGCTTGCGAGCGGCTGATCGTCGTGGCTTGTCACCCGCGTGCGGTGCGTTGGCTTTTCCGCTGGGCCGGAATGCCGCTGGACGAGGCAAAGGCGGTTTTTTTCGACATGCGGCGGCAAAGCGCGCCGGAGATTCTTGCCGGACTGTCCGAAGCCGGGACAGTCGCGCTGCCGTCAAACGTAAATTCTGAACCCGCAACCTGCAGCACCGGGGTCGCGGCTGACGGACAGGCGGCTGACGATTGGGTTCCGTGGTTCCCGGTGATTGATTATGACCGTTGCCGGCAATGCCGCCAGTGCCTGAGTTTCTGCCTGTTCGGAGTTTACGCCATTTCCCCCGACAACAGGGTGATTGTGGCGAATCCGCGCGGTTGCAAGAACAACTGTCCAGCCTGCTCGCGGATCTGTCCTGAAGTGGCGGTTATGTTTCCGAAGCTTACTGAGGCGGAAGCCCCGTTGAACGGCGCTGAAATAGGCAACGAGCCAGATCTTAAGGCGCGGGCGCAGATCAATGTGCGGGAGATTCTGGGTGATGACATCCACGCGGCGCTGGCCGGACGGCAGCAAGAAGCCCGGAAACGCCGGCTGCGAAGACCGTCCGTCGAGCAGGCCGAGAGCGAGCGCGCGTTACATAACACTTAAAAAACGCGGGCCCGTGCGGCGGCAACCTTCCGGTTAATTACTCATTGACAACCTTTCTCAATGTGAAATAATTGGCGGCATGCGGGAAGACCTTCAGAAAAACAACCGGACCGATGCGCTGATGCGGCTGATGGACCGGCTGATGCACCGCCGACCGTCGCCGCCTCGGCGTCTGGTTGCGCTGACTCCGCTTGATATCCGGACGATCGGCGCTCTCGGCGAACTCGAGCCCTGTACGATGAGCGCCCTTTCTGCCGGCACGGGGTTGCTGGTGAGCGGATTGACGCGCGTGCTGGACCGTCTGGTGTCCCAGTCCATCGCGGCCCGTAATCATGCACCGTATGACCGGCGCTGCGTGTTGGTGTCGCTAACCCCTGCAGGCACCCGGCTTTACCGCGATTTGCGGCGCTGGCGTCGGGCGCTGGCCGCGCGCATGCTTTGCCGGCTTAACCTCAAGGAGCAGACGCAGTTGCTGGGATTATTCGAGCGCATGACCACCGAGACATGCGGGTTTCCCGCCACGGCAGCCCCACGACGGACAGGGGGTCGCTAGAATCATGCCCGCACAACGTCAGGGTTTTCTTCCAGAGGTTGCGCCAGCGCTTCTGTTTATGTGGCGCGTGGCCAGCGCTCGTTTGTGCGCGGAACGCTTTGCCTGGGCGCTGCTGGCTGGCGTCGTGGCGCTCGGCGTTGCCGGCTGCGGCACGTTGAAAGAAGCCCGTCTGGCGCAGGACCCGCAGCGTACGCCACTGGGCGAGCGTACATCCACGCCGGCCGAGATGGGTTTGTTTTCGAATACGGTGCTGACGTTGTCCCAGGCCACGGCCATCGCATTTCAGACCGCGCCGCAGGTTGCGATTGCCCGGCAAAACGTCATGCTGGCCTCGCAGCAGGTCGTGGCCGCCCACGCCGCGCTACTCCCCACCGCCAGCGGCACGCTCGGCTATCAGAATCAGTTCGGCAATTCGCGGGTGGATTACACATCCTATGGCACCGCCGAGGGCTACTCGGCCGGAGTAAACATCAATTACAACGTTTACGACTTCGGCAAGCTGCGTGCCCAGGTGCGTCAACGCTACGCCCAGTTAAACTCTGCGAAGGAGCATTTACGTTCCACCGCCAACAATACGCTATGGCAAACCGCCACGGCTTTTTACGTTATCTGTCAGGCGCAGGCCCTGGTTAGCATCAACCAGGAGGCTGTCAGGCAGTTTGATGAACACTTGAAGCAGACGCAAACGCTGGTCGAAATCGGCAACCGCACACGCTATGACCTCACCAAGGCCGAAGTGGATCTGGAAAATTCCAAGCTGGAATTACTCTCTGCCATCAACGCCTGTGTGGCGGCCCGCGCCGTGCTGATAT
>JBAXJV010000424.1:0-2580 GCA_037137675.1 bacterium
GGCGCATACGGAAGGCTACATACCGGCGCCCGAGACATCGCACGCCATTGCGGTGGCTATTCAGGAGGCTCAGCGTGCAAAAGAAGAGGGCAAAGAACGGACCATCCTGCTGAACTGGTCGGGCCATGGACTGATGGACCTCAAAGGTTATGACGACTACCTGCAAGGCAAGCTGAGCGACTACGTGCTTCCGGAGCGGGACTTGCAGGACTCCCTGGCGAGTATCGCTGACCTGCCCAAGCCCCCACCATTAGGGTGAATTTTCTGCTGATGGATGAACTGCCCGCCACACTCTCCTTAGCACTCAAGCCAGAACTGGAACTCGGCGGAATACTCGCCATCGCGGAAACCGATCTATTGCTTGACGGATCCTTCGGCGAGGAGTGGCTGGTGCTTACCGCCGGCCGGCTACGCGTTTTTTCCGCGCCCGCTGGCGCTGGCGCCCCCGCTCCCACAGCCCGACTGGACCTGCCGACCACCGATCTGGCGCGCCCCCAGATCGAGGCACTCATCGGCGGCGGCGCGCTAATGGCCGACATCAAGGGCCGCTCGTTCGAAATCCTGCGCTTCTCCAATGCACAACAGCGCAAGTTTGGACGCCTTGGAAAATATCTGGCCGACGACTACGCCTACCGTGAAGCTGTGGCTAAAAACAAAACGCCCTTACCAGATCCCGCCGTGCTAACGGAGGATACTGCGGAGCGCACACGCTGCCCCGCATGCCGGCTCCTGCTTCCAGAAGGGACGCGCGTCTGCCCGGCCTGCCTCAACAAAGGCAAGGTCATCCTTCGCCTGTTCGGATATCTCAAACCCTACTGGCGCGAGACACTGACAGTCTGGACCATGATGGGCCTGGGGCTCATTCTCAGCCTCGTACCGCCCTATCTGACCCGTCCCCTGATGGACAAGGTTTTAGTCCCGGCGGCTGGAACTGCCGCCTCCATGCCAGAGCGCATGCATTGGCTCGGGTGGATGGTACTCGCCCTGCTCGGCTCGCAGATTCTAGGACAACTGGTCGGCATCGTCCGCTCCCGCACACTGATTGTGCTCGGCACACGCCTCTCCCACGACATGCGCGTCCAGCTCTACGCGCACCTGCAGTTCCTGTCGCTGCGCTTTTTTGAAAAACGGTCCGTGGGGGCCATGATCACGCGCGTCACCCAGGACACGCAGTCACTCGAATCCGTACTCGTGGACGGCATGCAGTATTTTGTTGTAAACGTACTCACACTGCTCGGCATCGGAACCGTGCTCTTTTTAATGAATTGGCGGCTTGCGCTGCTCGTACTGCTTCCCGTACCGGTCGTGATTGTCCTCTCCAGAGTTTTCTGGAACCACATCATCAGCCTCTGGAACCGCTTCTGGCATACCCGTTCGCGCCTGACTTCTTCAGTCAGCGACTCGCTTTCCGGAACCCGCGTAGTCAAGGCGTTTGCCCGTGAAAACGACGAGATCGAGCGCTTTCGCAGCCACAGCCAAGCCGTGCTCAATGCCGATACGGCGGCAGAGCAGACCTGGGCCACTTTTTTCCCGCTGCTCTGGTTCATCGCCAGTACCGGTTCGCTGATGGTCTGGTACGTTGGCGGACAACAGGTGCTAGGCGGAAACATGACACTCGGCACACTCATGACTTTTCTCGCCTATCTGGGCATGTTCTACGGACCCCTGCAGTTTCTAAGCCGCATCGCGGACTATCTCGCCCGCTCGCTGACCTCGGCCGAACGGGTATTTGAAATTCTCGACAGCGAAACCGATGTCGCTGAAGCCGTGGATGCCATTCCCCTCCCCGTTATCCAGGGGCATGTGGAGTTCTGCGGCGTCAGCTTTGGTTACGAGGCGCATAAGCCCGTGCTCAAAAATGTCGCCATGGATATCAAACCGGGCGAGATGATCGGGCTGGTCGGCCACAGCGGTTCTGGAAAAAGCACTACGATCAGCCTGATCTGCCGCTTCTACGACGTTAATCAGGGGGCCATCCGGATTGACGGGGTGGATATCCGCAAGATCCGCCAGAACGATTTGCGCTCGCAGATTGGCGTGGTGCTTCAGGATACCTTCCTGTTCAATGGAACCATTGCCGAGAATATCGGCTACGCCAAGCCTGGGGCTTCGCGTGAGGAATTGATGTCCGCTGCCAAGGCTGCCAATGCCCACGATTTCATCATCTCGAAAACCGACGGGTATGACACCCGCGTCGGCGAACGTGGCCAATCCCTTTCGGGCGGCGAACGGCAGCGCATCGCAATCGCCCGTGCCATCTTGCACAACCCTCGCATTTTGATCCTCGACGAGGCAACCGCATCCGTCGATTCCGACACTGAGAAGCAGATTCAAGAGGCCATCACGCGCATGATCCGTGGCCGCACGACCTTTGCCATCGCGCATCGCCTTAGCACCCTGCGCAACGCCAACCGGCTGGTCGTACTAAAAGCTGGCGAAGTTGCTGAAATGGGCACCCATCAGGAACTGCTGGATCGCAAGGGCGAGTTTTACAGGCTGGTGGAATTGCAGCGCGAAACGTCCGACATCATGGCGGTTGGCAAATGAACACGGACTCCGGAACAAAACCGCTGCCTGGCG
>JBAXJV010000425.1:0-2572 GCA_037137675.1 bacterium
CCTGACAAGGCGACGCTGTCCAAATACGTCCCATTGGTGCTCCACCGCGAAACCAAGCCGCCGTTCATTGCCTGGTACTCCGTCCCGGCGGCGTTGAGCACAACGGAAGACTGCGAGCTGAGCGACCCTCCGGTCAGCGTGGTGCCGGAAGCGGCAAATACCCCGGGACGGGTCTGTTGATAGATCACACCGCTGTCGAAGGCGCGGGCCAGAAGGGTACCGTCCGCCCGGGTAAAGACGGAGCGAAAATCCAGTCCCGGCGAATACGTCGCCACCAACGCGCCGGAAGAGGTATAGCGAGCGAGCCGAACGCCAACTGAGGAACCGCCCGAACAGGCCCAATAGTTCGTGCCATCGAAAGCCATCCCCGTCGAGGTGGATGTCAGCACGTCGGTGATCGTCACATTGGTATGGATGGAAAACCCGGTGATGACCGGCACGCTGGCCGTTGCACTAGCACCGCAACCGGAGGCATTAACAACCGTCAATCCGAGCGTAACGCGGTTCGAAACGTTGGCCACGTAGGTGATGCTTGGCTGGTTGGTCGCACTGGTAATGACGCCATTGCTAATGGTCCAGGCGTAGCTGGCGAAACCGCCTGGGCCACTGGCTTGATTGCCGCTTGAGTTGGCGAACACGCTGGCCGGCGACAGGCTGATGGCCGGGCTGACCACTGAGCTAACGGTCACCGTCGCGCTGCCGCTATTGCTGACGGGGCAACCCTGCGAATCCGTGCCCGAGCTCACCTGATAAGTCGTCGTCGAAGCCGGGCTGACCGCAAAGAACAGCGTTCCGCTCCCGGCCTGGGTCCCGCCGTTGTTGTTGAGGGTGACGCTGTAGGGGGGCGTGCCTCCGCTCGGCGTCACCGTGACGATAGCAGAGCCACCGGGACAGATCGTTCCGCCGCCGCCGACGGTGCCGGTGATGGCCGGGCAAGTGACGACAACCGAGTTGGTGGCGCTATTATTGCCCCCGTTGGCCTCGATAACATTGTTGTTCGGATCCACGGCGCAAACCCCGCCGCTGCGCGGGTTGCCGAACGTGCCGACCACGCTCGGCGTGGCGGTCAGTTGGGTATCAAAGGAGGCGCCGGGATTGAGGGTAACCGTGCCGGAAGCTGCCACCGTTAGATTACCGCTGCCGTCCAGGCCGGGGACGAGCGCGCCGGTTATGCCGCCGGCGTTGACAATGCTCGGCGCACCGTAGCTGATGCCTGCGGTGGGCAGGTTATCCAGGAGAATGGTGTTGCCGGTCGCGAAAGTGGCGGATGCGGGGCCGGAGTTGGCGATATGGATGGTCCAGACCCAACTATTCCCCAGCGGCGTGGTGCCGCCCACATTGTCCGTTTTAGCGATCGTCAGATCCGGACATTGGACAATCACCGTGGCGGTCGCGGTGCCGTGGTCCAGGGTCACACTGGCGCTGCCGTTGTTGCAGGTGCCGTCGTTGGTGAAAGTCGCGGTCGCCTGGCCGTTGGCCTGGAGGGTGGTCTGCGCGGCGGAGAGGTTCCCGGCAATGGCCCCGTTCCAAGTGAGCGGAAGCCCGATCAGGACCGGCACCTGGGCTGCGGTCAGGGTTTGGTTGCTCGAATTCCTGAGCACGCTCGCCGTCAAGGTCGTGGATTGGCCTCCGCCGATCGTGCCTGGGCTGGCGCTATTGGTGAGGATAATCCAGAGATTGAAGTTAATCGCAGTCCCATCACCGGCGACGACATCGCAGCCGCCGGCGCCCGGGCCGCCGTTGCAACCCCACCAGTTATTGGTCGCCGTGGTGCTGGCCCCGTTACTGCCGTGGTTATAGACCGCGCCGCCGCCCCCCGAGGCGGTGTTGCCGGTGAGGCGGGAGAATCTCAGGTTGACGGTCCCGGAGTCCACATAGAGCGCGCCGCCCAGGCCGCCTTGTCCAGTGGCGGAATTGGTGACGAAGGTTGAGTTGACAATGTTCAGCACGCCGCCGTTGAGCTGGAGCGCGCCGCCGTAGGTGTTGCCGGAATTACCGACGACCAGGTTGCCGCCAAAAGTGCAACCGACCAGGTTGTGGACCGAGCCGCTCGGCGTCATGATCAGGATGGCCCCGCCGCCGTCCGGGCCAGCGCCGGAGTTGTTGGTCATGCTGTTGTTGAGGAATGTCGAATTGGTGGCGTTGAGCGAGGAAACGACCGATTGCGCCAGGACGAAGACCGCTCCGCCGAAGCTCTGTCCTGACGTATTATTGGTGAACGTGCAACCCGTCAGGATCAAATCGCCGCCAGCCATCTGAACGCCGCCGCCCGGTTCCTGCGTGGTGTTCGCCAGGCAATGGTTGTTCTGCACCACGCAGTTGCTCAGGATAAGCTGGTCCTTGTTCACGGAAGTGATGCTTCCCGCCAGGACGCCCGCGCCGCCAAGATTGTCGGCCCCGTCATGCCCGCCCTGGATGGTAATACCCGAGAACGTCACCAGCGTGCTGCCGAGCGAGTTGGCATCGACGTTGAAAACGCGGTTGGTTCCGTCGGTCTGGGTGACGAACGTGCTGCCAGCGCCAGCGCCGGCGATGGTGTTGGTCTTGCCGCCGCTCAGGGCGATGGCGAGCT
>JBAXJV010000426.1:0-2556 GCA_037137675.1 bacterium
GAAAGTATTTCATGACGACGGAGTATCCTCTTTATTGCGCAGTCAAAACTCCTTTGGTCGCGAAGGCGGTTCAAATCCTGGCGCGGATCTTGCTCGAACGGTCCGGCCTGACGGTGGCCGAGGTTGCCGTCACGGACGCCCTGCTGGTGCTGAACATCCAGCCGGGCATTGGGGTGGAAGGTTATCGGATCGAGGACCTTCCCGGCGGGCGTCTGGCCATCACCGGGGATTGCGAACGCGGGTTGCTGTATGGCGTGGGAAAGTTTCTGCATGGCGCGCTGTATGACAAGGGGCAGGTCACCCCCGGCCCCTGGCGCGGGGGCTCGGTGCCGCAGTGCTCTCTGCGGGGCATGTACCTGGCCTTGCATAACAACTACTATTCGTTTGCTCCCGTCGATGAGTTAACCCGGTATATGGAGGAGTTGGCACTCTGGGGTATCAATACTCTGGCCTTCCATATGTCGGTGCCGGCGGATCCACCCACTCCTGAATCGCGCGCGGCTCATGCGCGGAACCGGGCCATCCTGAAGGGCGCCAAAGCCGCCGGCATGCGCATCGCGCTGCTGGATTCCATCAACTGCGGCGATGTAGATGCCCCCCGGGAAGCCTATTCGCCAGAGTTTCCCGACACGACCCCCGCGCGACGCGGATTTTCGGGCATTCGTGTCTGTCCCAGTCATCCGTCCGGATTTTCTTATCTGTCAAAGCGGTTGGCTCGCTACATTGACGGCTATCAGGACATGGGGGTGGATTACATCGTCGCCTTCCCCTACGATTCCGGCGGGTGCGGCTGCAAGGACTGTTGGCCCTGGGGCGCCCGCGGTTATCTCACGATCTCCAAAGAGTTTGTCCGTCTGGCGCGGCTGCGGTACCACGATATCAAATTCATTCTGGGCACTTGGTGCTACGATGTCTGCGAGAAGCCGGACGGGGAATGGGACGGACTTGCCAAGGCCCTGGCGGAGGACAAGAGCTGGGTGCACTACATCATGGCCGACTCGCACTTTGAATTCCCGACCTATCCGCTGGAGCACGGCGTGCCCGGCGGGCTGCCGATGATCAACTTCGCGGAAATCAGCATGTGGGGCCGCTTCCCCTGGGGCGGCTTCGGCGCCAACCCGCTGCCCGAGCGGTTCCAGCGCATTTGGGACGAAACCGACCGCAAGCTCGACGGCGGGCTGCCATATTCGGAAGGTAATTTCGAGGACATCAACAAAGTGATCTTCGCCCGCTTCTTCTGGGACAAGGGCGCGAAGGCATCCGATGCCGTGCGCGACTATATCGCCTTCGAATATGGTCCCGAGGCCGTCGCTCCGGTGGTGGAAGCGATCAAGTTGCTGGAGTGCACGTACCCACGCACCGATTGGCGGCGGGAGGATGTGGAGCGCGCCCATGCGCTGATCATGGAGACGGATGCGAAACTGTTGGCCCGGGCAAAGCAATCCTGGCGCTGGCGCATCCTCTACCTGCGAGCGGTGATCGATTTTGAGCTCATCAATAACGCCAACGTGCCCACCGACCGTTGCGACGAGGCCTATGAAGAGTTGATCCGCATTTTCCATCTCCAAGACGGCTGGTTCTGTGTCACCCCCGCGTCCCGGGCGTACCGCGTCCGCCATGCGGCGAAGGAAAAGAGCGGGGAGTACGCCCCGCCCCCGGGTCACGAGAGGAGCAAGGCCCTGCCCCCGGGCTCCGACCAGGGTGAGGCGAAAGACCTTTCTAGCGCGGCCGCGAGATAAGTCGGTAAGCTTACAACAAAGGATCATTCATGCATTCAAGAAGGCTAGTCTCCGTTTGTATTTGTGCCCTGATCGCTTGTATAGCAGGGGCTGCGGAAAACCCGCTGCTGGATTCTGCCGCCACGGCATTCAAGGACTTTTCCCCGGCGGCGGGCTGGACCGTGACGAACGGCCAGTTGACTGGAGAAAGCCCGGAATACGCCAGCCTGCCCGAGACAGCGCTTGGCGATTTCGTCAACGATTCCTGGACCTATCACACCGTGCATCCGGTCGCGCTCTGGCGGTATGCCCTCACCGGCCAACCGGAAGGGGCCGATTATACGGTGGAGGCCGTGGTGACGATCGAGAAGCCGGCTCCGATCCGGGGATTCCGCGGCGGGGAGACGTTCTTCAATTACCAGTGGGGCCGCGAGGCCGCGGGGTCGGATGCGGCCATCCTGCTGCGTTACCAGGGGGCGGACGATTGCTACATGGTGCGCCTGTCCACCGGGTACGGCCATATTGAATTGTGGAAGACCCATGGCGGCGTGGTCCAGGTGAAGCCGTTTGCCTTCAAGGCGGGCACGCCGTACCGGATCGCCGCGACGGCACGGGGGCCCTGGATCACTGTGACGGTGGACGGCAAGGAGCTGCTGCGTTACTGCGATTCAGTGGAGCCGATCCTGAGCGGGCGGGCCGGCGTCGGAGTTCGCGAGAGCCGGGCGGTGGTGTCAGAATTCAAGATCCTGCCCGCAGTTCCATCCCGCGAGGGCGCGCCGGCGCATAGGGCCGATTTCCGCGTGCGGGAGTGGGTGGGCAAGACCTACCTCTTCGACGG
>JBAXJV010000427.1:0-2550 GCA_037137675.1 bacterium
TACCTTTCAGAACGAAGCTGGTCCGCCGTTTTTTGTGCTGACCACCAAGGCTGGCGGCACTGGCTTGAACTTGACAGCCGCATCGCATGTGATTCATTTTGACCGCTGGTGGAATCCGGCGGTGGAAAATCAGGCCACCGATCGAGCCTTCCGCATCGGGCAAAAACGTAACGTGCTGGTTCATAAGTTCGTTTGCCGGGGTACATTCGAGGAAAAGATTGACCGCTTGCTGGAAGAGAAAGCGGCCTTGGCTCGCGATGTAGTGGATGGACCCGGCGGCGATACGGCGTTGACGGAAATGAGCGACAAAGAACTGATCCAATTCGTCTCTCTCGATATTGGACGGGCGGTGGAAACGGAATGAAAGGAAACGATTTTTTATGAGTAGATGGCGTAGTCGGGGCAGGAGCTACGGTGATGGCTGGGGTGGTTTTGCCCCTTATGTGCCGGTGGCCGAGCGGCGGGCGAAGTCCGCAAAGGCGGCCCAGAAATTGACAAAAAAAGGGCAGGTATTGCAGCCGGTGCAGCTGGACGGACGCACCATTGCCCGCAGCTTTTGGGGCAAAGCGTGGTGCGATAATCTTGAATCCTATAGCGACTACGCCAACCGGATGCCGCGCGGACGTACGTATGTGCGAAACGGCTCGGTGCTGCACTTGGAAATCAAGTCCGGGCTGGTCGAGGCGCTGGTCAGCGGCAGCCACCTTTACAAAATAAAGGTGGGTTTCAAGCCCGTTGATGAAAAGAAATGGCGCCAGTTGTGCAAGGAATGTGCAGGCGGTATCGGGTCGTTGATGGAGTTGCTGGCCGGCAAACTTTCGGATCGGGTCATGGGCGTGATGACGAGGAAAGAGACCGGTTTGTTCCCCGCGCCATCCGAGATCGAGTTGAACTGTTCATGCCCGGACTGGGCGGATATGTGTAAACATGTGGCGGCGGTTCTGTACGGTGTTGGTGCGCGTCTGGACGAAACCCCGGAGTTACTTTTCACCCTGCGCGGCGCGGATCACCGTGAGTTGGTCAGTCAGGCTTCCGCTGTGGTGACTCTGACTACAGGGAGTGGCAAGGATGCGGCACCGACACTTGCAGCGGGCGATCTGTCCCGGGTATTCGGTATCGAACTGGATGAGTCTGGCGTTGTGCCCGCGACTGCCGTACCCAAAGTTTCTAAAAAAGCCAAGCCGCGCGGGGTGGTCAAGCCGGTGGTAAAGAAAAAAGCAAAAAAGAAGCCTGCGCGGAAGACCGGACAATAATCAATGCATATCCATGTAACAGGAGCTTATTGAAACATGCAGCAGAATCGTAAATATTTGATTCCCGTTCTACTGATTGCAGGTCTTTGCACCTTGACGGGTTGCGGTAAGCCCGAAGCCGGTGGGGGCGCCAGAAAAATCAAGATCGGCGTATCGCTTCCCACGCAACAGGAAGAGCGCTGGCAGCGTGACGCTCAGCGGATGAAAGAAGTGGCCGCCGAGCTGGGCGTTATTCTTAAAATGCAAATTTCCGATAATGACGCCGCCAAACAGATGGCCCAGTGCGAAAATCTTTTTGCGCAAGGAATTGATATTCTGATTCTGACCCCGCATGACGCGACGAGCGCGGGTTCCATCGTCGAGAAAGCGCATAAGATCGGACTGAAGGTCATTGCTTACGACCGGATCGTGATGAATTGCAACCTGGACATCTATATCTCGTTTGATAACCAGAAGGTTGGTGAATTGCAGGGCCAATACCTGACCGACCGTGTGAAGTCAGGCAACTACGTTGTTTTTGGCGGCGCACCGACTGACAACAACGCCAAGCTTTTCAGGGACGGCGCAATGAGCAAGATCACGCCGCTGGTGAGTAAAGGTGATGTGAAGATTGTTATGGACCAAATGATAACGGACTGGCAGCCGACCGTTGCGATGAACCTGATGCAAAACGCGCTGACGGCCAATAACAATAAGATTGACGCTGTGCTCGCGCCGAACGACAACACCGCTGGTGGCATCATTCAGGCGCTGGCGCAGGTTGGGCTGGCGGGCAAGGTGCCAGTGACAGGGCAGGACGCGGAAATCACCGCCGCCAGACGGATCATCGAAGGAACCCAGACCATGACCATTTTCAAAGATACGCGCGAGTGCGCCGGAGTGGCAATTAATACCGCCGTGCAAATGGTTCGTGGTCAAACCCCCAATACAACCAGTAAGGTCAACAACAACACGCTCGACGTGCCTTCCATCCTGCTGGCGCCGGTGGTTGTTGACAAGTCCAACCTCGACCAGATTCTAATCGGCGGCGGTTATCTCCGGCGCGATCAGGTTTACAAGAATTAGCGCCCGCCGGAATCAATCATGAGCGAATTCATCCTTGAGATGCAGGGAATCGTCAAGGAGTTCCCCGGCGTCAAGGCGCTGGATAATGTCGCCTTCAGCGTAAAGCGTGGCGAGGTCCACGCATTGGTTGGCGAGAACGGCGCCGGTAAATCCACGCTAATGAAGGTTCTCAGCGGTTTTTATCCCTGGGGCACCTATCAGGGGCATGTCTTGATTGACGGCTGCGAAAAGC
>JBAXJV010000428.1:0-2536 GCA_037137675.1 bacterium
GGTGCTGCGCAGCCTGGGGATTTTCCCCGACATCCTGATCTGCCGCTGCGAGCATACGCTGGATCAGGAGCACCGCGATAAGCTGGCTCTTTTCTGCGGCGTGGACCGCAATAAAGTGATTGAAGAGAAGGATGTAGACTTTTCAATTTACGAAGTGCCGCTGGCGCTTTCAAAACAGGATGTGGATGTTTTTATTCTGGAGCTGCTGGGCCTGCACGTTCACCGCGTTGACATGGCGGACTGGCACGCCATGCTGGACGGCATGCGCGCCCCGGCGCGTGGCGAGCTTGAAATCGCCGTGGTGGGCAAGTACATCAGCCTGCGCGATTCCTATAAGAGTGTTTACGAGGCCCTGACCCACGGCGGCATCGCCAACGGGGTGCGTGTGCGTGTGCGCATGGTGGAATCCGAGGAGATCGAATCCGGCGGCGCCGCAGCGAAACTGGCCGGAGTGCAGGGCATCCTGGTGCCGGGCGGCTTCGGTGACCGCGGCATCGAGGGCATGATTCAGACGGCGCAGTATGCCCGTGAGAACCAGATACCATTTTTCGGAATTTGCCTTGGCATGCAATGCGCAACGATTGAGTTCGCCCGCAATGTTTGCAAACTGGCGGACGCTAACAGTACGGAATTCGATCCGGACACACAGCACCCCGTGATAGATCTGATGGAGGAGCAACGCGGACTTACCGAAAAGGGCGCCACCATGCGGCTGGGCTCCTGCCCCTGTCGTTTGCGGACGGGCACGCTGGCGCATAAAGCCTACGGCCGCGATGATATCTCCGAGCGCCACCGCCACCGCTACGAATTCAATAACCGCTTCCGGGAGGCTTTGACAGCCAGGGGGTTGGTGATCGGTGGCGTCTGCGAGGAACGCAATCTGATTGAGATGATAGAGCTGCCAGAGCACCCCTGGTTTGTCGGCTGCCAGTTCCACCCGGAGTTCCAGTCCACCCCGCTCGATGCGCACCCCCTGTTTCGCGATTTCGTGGGCGCTGCGCTGAAAAAACGATAAACGGGAAAAACAACTTCCGGGATTTAAAGCATTTGTTCGGGGCGCCCGCAACTAACCCGCGCTTGCGCTTGTTTTGGTGGTCCTATTCCGGTATTTTCAATCCTTCATGAAAATACTTCATCAGACCGGTTGTTCCAGCGTGTGCCCATGTTGTCCCGCCAATGATCGCTTGTCATGCACGCGTTGGTATGGAAAGCGAACTGCGGGAGCTTGGATGCGCAATCTGCGGGGGGGCGTTTTTTTGCTGGTCATGACCACTTGCTGGCAGACAGCCGTGGCTGGTCAGGAAACCGAGTCTTTCTTCAAGCTGCGAGGTAGGGTTCTTTCGTCAGGCGGGGCATCAGTTGCGACGAACGACTTCAAGTTTACACTTGCCGGCAGCAATGTCTGGTCCCGCGGGACAAACTGGAGCGAGTGGATTCGCCGGCCCTGCTTTAATCAAACTACCACGCCCGGCATTCTGCGGCTCGATCTCTCCGGCGGTCATGACCCGTGCGTGGCTCAGCTCCAAACGCAAATCGAGGGATTGGACGGAGTCCGCACTTTTGACGGCAAACTCTACGGCTCTCATTGGGGGCTCCTGCACTGGCAATGGGAGGGCCGGCCCTATGTGACGACCATGGCCGAGTACAATCGCATGGCATGGAATCTGATCACGGTTACCAATCCGTCCGCCCGGATCGAGCATTTTCCCGTTGCCGAACGATACATCTCAGGCGATAACGATCGCATCGCCCTGCAAGAGGGTATTGCTGGTTTGACCGGCGTCGGTTTCTCGGCCCTGATGATTGATGGCGGAAAATTTGGCCGCGAGTACCTCCTGCAAGCCGGGTTACGCCGGACGGCGGCCGCTGTCTATTGCCCGCCAGGCGGACCTTTCGACTATGGCCTGGCTGATCCACATGCAGCCCTATCCAAATGGGCAGGGGACATTCTGAAGCCACTGACCAATGCCGGATTTGCCAGCACTGATCTGGCGCTGTTGGCCATGGCGGATGAACCCGGCTGGTACTACCCGGCCTGTTTGCGCCAGCTTACAAATAACCCTGTAGCGCTTGGTCGTTTCCGCGATTACCTGAAAAGCCAGAAGCTGACCCCCGCTGAGCTCGGCGCCGGGAGCTGGAGCGAAGTGTGGCCCAAAGGGCGCAGCCAGGCCGGCGACCTGCCTGCCCGACGGCTTTTCTACTGGACCATGCGGTTTTTTCCGTGGGACTCGGCCCGATACTCTGCGCAGTGTACACGGGCGCTTGAATCGGCCTTCTACACAAACATGCCCGTCTTCGTGAATTGGAACTTTTTCAGCGGGCGTAGTTATGTGCCGGGCGGCGTGGCGAACAATCGCGACAAAAGCAGCCCTGATGCGGCCATGGGCGGCCACGACTGGATGGAGTTCGGGCGCCTGCGCGGCAGCACCATGCTGTGGACCGAGGACTGGTTTGGCGATGAATTGGCCTACCAGTGGTCCTACTACAGCGCGCGTCTGAACTCGGCGGCCCGGCGGGGAGGGGTCGAGTTCGGCGG
>JBAXJV010000429.1:0-2528 GCA_037137675.1 bacterium
CATCGATGCCCAGCGCATCTATCACAAGCGTGAACCGCGCGACCTCACCGCAGCGCTGGCGTTTTACTGCAACACACAGCTCCTCAACGCACACGGCGCTGAAGCCGACGCACTGGCCACATTGGAGATTTTCGAAGGCCAGTTCCAGCGCTACCCGGATTTACCACGCGACATTGAAACTCTGCATAAATACTGCGATCTGCGCGACCCGGCCTGGGCCGACCGGGACGGCAAATTACGCTGGGTGGACGGCGCAATCACGGTCAATTTCGGCAAGAAAAAAGGCGAGTCATTGATCCGCCTCGCGAGCAGTGACCCGGGCTTTCTGCGCTGGATGCTCAAAGGAGATTTTGCCAGCGACACCAAACAACTGGTGACCAAAGCCATAAATGAACAGGCGCCCAAAAACCCTGTTGGCGCGGGACTCCGTGATCAGCTCCAGAGCTTGCCCCTGAGCCAGTAAAGGCGCAATGGAAAACAACGCCCGAAATTCCACGAAAACATCCGACGCCACCGTCGCGAGCGTGCACATACAACATGAATTGTCCGATCTGCGTCGCTCTCGCCGTCAGCAATATGCCGACCTGATTGTGGGAGACCGGCGGCTGAGCCGCCTGCTGCTCTACGAGGCGGTTCAATGGCTATGCGCGGACACCACGGGGGCACTGGGCCTTTTTTTGCGCGCCAAGTTGTACCCGCTATTACTCGGCGCCTGCGGGCATGGCGTGGTTTTCGGACGTAACGTGTCATTGCGCCACCCGCACAAAATACGCCTTGGCGACGGTGTAGTTCTGGACGACAATGTGATGCTTGACGCCAAGGGCCAGAACAACTCCGGCATCGTCATCGGCGCAGGCGGCTTCATCGGGCGCAACTCGATCTTGAGCTGCAAGGACGGCGACATTGTAATTGAAGAGCATGTAAACATCGGATTCAATGCCGAGGTTTTTTCCGGCAGCCGCGTGCTGATTGGCGCCAACACCTTTATTGCGGCGTACTGTTATTTGATCGGCGGCGATCACATCGCCGCCGACCCCGACCTGTCAGTTGAGCAACAGGGAGCAACTTCGCGGGGCATCGTCATCGGCCCACACAGCTGGCTGGGGGCGGGAGTCAAGGTGCTTGATGGCGTATCAATCGGCACTCGCAGCATCGCAGGTGCAGGCGCCGTGGTCACCCGCGACATTCCTGACTACGCCGTTGCAGCGGGGGTGCCGGCCCATGTACTTCGTGATCGCCGCGACCAGGCTGCTCACACACCAACGGAGACGCAACGCCCATGAAACTCATCGTAGCCGGCAAAGACCGCAGCGCCGATCTAGGTGATGACATCGCAAGCGAGGCCGCCGCGCTGGCGCATAACAACACACTCCACCACCGCACCCATTACGATTCCGTGCTGCAGCTCCGCAACGGGGAATCCATGGCAGAATACCTCCAAACCTACACGCCCTTGATGCGCATCTGCAGCGGCCTGCACATTGCGCTCACCACGCCACAAAGCCCGACGGGGCGCGGCCCCGGACAGCGCCTGCGACGCTGGCTACAGCCCCTCCTGTTGCGCGTGTTCACGCACAGGCATGCCTACATCATCCACCAGCAGGCTACTATTAACGAACTTCTGGCCACGGCACTGGAGCTGGAAGTCGCAGAATCGCAGCGCCGCTGTGCAGCGCTCGAAGCCCGCCTGGCAATCCTGGAGGAACGCTGCTCCGACAACAACCCTTCAAAGGGAACCGTGCAGTGAACATTGTCAAACCTAGCATTCACCAGTTTGTGGCCGGGTTCGCCAGTGGCGACGCAATTTCTCAAGCTGCACTGGCTGTGCGTGATCTGGCACGCGGGATGGGCGCCGAGTCCGAAATCTTCGTTCCGTCTGACTGTATCGCGCCCGACATGCGATCCCTCGTTCATCCTCTGGAAGCATTCCCGGGCAGCGATCTTTTGATTCACCACTACTCAATCGCATCGCCGCTCGACGAAGCATTTCACCGGTCCACCGGGCGCAAAGTGATTTACTACCACAACATCACCCCGGACGGGTACTTCATCCCCTACGCTCCGACGCTTGCAATCCAGCTCCGTGAGGCGCGCAAACGGCTGCCAGTCCTGCTGACAGAGGCCGATGCAGTATGGGCAGTTTCCGAATTCAACGCCGCCGAATTGCGCGCCGCTGGCGCACCGCGCACGAGCGTATTTCCTCTGATTTTCGACCCTGACAGACTGGCCTTTCACCCGACCGCAACGCGCCCGGACCCATCCCTGATTTCTCGCGACATGACGAACATTCTTTTCGTCGGACGACTGGCGCCGAACAAATGCGTCGAGGATCTGATTTTAGCCTTTGCCTGGTATCAAATGCGCTTCAACGAGCGCAGCCGACTGATCCTGATCGGCTCCGACCGCACTGTTCCAGCATACTTCGCAATGCTGCGGATGCTGGCCCACAAGCTTGAACTTTGCAATGTTATTTTCCAGCGCTTTGTGCCCGCCGAGTCCCTTTCTGCATGGTATGACGCCGCATCGCT
>JBAXJV010000430.1:0-2502 GCA_037137675.1 bacterium
AACCATGCAGCCAGTCGTAGGCCAGCGCCATGCCCCCCAGGAGATGGCCGCCGGCAAAATCAGACTTGCGCACCACCGCGGCCGCCCGGATTATGGCCAGAGCCTGATCGCGATAGCGTTGCTCACCCGTAAGCAGGAACATCAGCGCCAAGTGGGGCAGCACACAACCATGACCGCGAACATCCCCTTTGGTCCAATCCGGCAGGGCAGCCATGCGGGAATCGGCAAACGTCCGGACCTGGCGCAAAAATCCGTCATAAGGCGCGGCAGCGATGGCCGAACGCAGGAAGTCCAGGCGGGCGGGCGTCAGGAAAAGGCGGGGCCGCTGGTTAACCAAACCCATTTCCAAAGGAGTGGCCGAATCGATGACATCCTCAATTCCAGTATTCGTCATCATGCTTGTTCCCTTTCCATCCGATACACCACCCCTGGTTCCGCCGTCCATTCCACCAATTCGCGCCAGGGCACTTCCCATGTTTCGACTACCGTTCCAGTAGCGATATTGCGCACCTGCAAACGCACCATTTTTCCGGCGCCGGGATCGAAGGGATTCAGGACTTTCACCCGGCCTCCATGCAAGGCCTGGAAGGCGGCCTGGGTAACCTGCCCGCCGCGCTGCTCGGCGCTGACCAGGATCGCGCCCGGCGCGCGCAGCGAATGAAAAGCGGCATCCACCGTGAGCGGAATCCCGGCAAAGAGCACCAGCCGATCCTCCACCCCGAGCAGTAGCATGTTGTTCAGGGCCAGGGTCATGCCCGTGCCGTGTTCCGCCTGCATGATGCCGCCCACCGCGTCATTGAGCCCGTTCTTCGGAAGGATCGCGGCGTAACGGAAAGCCCATTCGGCATCGCCCATCCGCGCGGCGGCCACCGTGGGACAACCCGCGCACCAGGCGCTCTTGCAATTTTCGCGGGCATAATTCCAGGTGGCCCGGGCCTGGCGCCGTTCCAGCGCCGAACCGTGAAACGCGCTGGCCACCTCGCCCGGGAAAACCGGGTAGCACCAACTGCCAGCCTCAACCTTGACATTCTTCTGATGCTTGGGAAATATCATCCAGATATCCTCTTCATTCGCCGGCAGTTCAGGCAGTTCCCGGTGCAGAGTTCGCCATTGCTTTGCCAAGCCCTCATCCTGCTTCAAGGCATCGGCGGCGTCCGCCGCCTGCTGGAAAGCCATCCGCATGCAGACGATGTCATAGGTGGAATTGGTTCCCCAGGCGTCGAAGGTGGTCGCATAGTATTCGCTGTAGATGCTGGGCTCCAGCAAGTAGCGCCCATCATGACCTTTGCCGGCAAGTTTCAGGAGCCCTTCATAAAAGAGGGCCACATCCTTGATGATCGGATATCCCGCCTGGGCCAGGAACTCACGATCCAGCGTGTGCAGGTAGGCCCACCAGAAGAGGCGCGCGATCCAGGCGCTGGGCCCGATCGAGACCGCCAGCGGGAGCCAGTTCATTTCACAGAGCTCATGCCCTTCGATCCCCCCGGCATGGGGCAAGCGGGCGCCTTCGGTCCCGAAATAGGCATGGGTATCTTTCCGGCACTGCGGCAGCATTTCATGATAGAGCCGGGCACAGGGTTCGAAATACTCCATGCGGTTGGCGCCCATCAGCCCCATGTACAAAGCCTGGATGTTCACGTTGCCGTGGAAATCCGCGCACCAGGGCGGAAAGTTTTCCTTGATCCACATGCCTTGCAGACCGGGCGAGACTTTACCCGGACGCAGCGTCGTCGCGCACAGGTAATTGGAAATGTACCAGGGCCGCTCGACCTTGGCGTCCGAACAGGTGACCCAGGCGCGGTCCCACTGCATGGCCCATTGCCTGCGGTGGGCTGCGTGCAAGGACTCCCACCCTTTCTGCGCGGCCTGCGTCACCCGCTCGCAGGCCAACGCGCGCGGATCGCGGCTGTCGCGCCAGCTGGCCGCCGCCAGGTAGAAGGCCACCTCATGCTCCGTATCGGTCGCGACCTCGCCCAGCACTGAGCGCCGGGCCAAGGTCAGGTGCGACGCCGGACCGGCCTGAAAAACGGCCATCGCGTAGCGGTCGCCTTTCAACATTTCCTGTTCCAGCCAGGCCAGCGCCCCTTCACCGCCGACCGTGGCCTCAGGCAGCAATTCATGTTTCTCGCGATCGAGCCGCCAGGTAAGGGAGCGCAGCGGCAGGCGCTGGCGGCGGAGGCGCAGGACGATCACCTCATCGGGAGCCGAGGCAAAAGCCTCCATCTCGAAATCGGGTGGCACGGCCCACATGTTGTCGAGCCCCGAGGCCTCGAACGATGCGCGCCAGGTGGCGTCGTGCAGGTGGAGTTCCTGCTGGAACTTGTTGGTGGCTGAGCCTTCGGCCAGGCTCAAGCGGAAAAACCCGCCGTTGATCGCCGTGCTGGGCCGGAAATGGTCGGCCCAATTCTGATCCTTTGGCAGCAAGGCCTCGAAGGCGGCGCGGTCCCCGGCGCGGTACATCTTCAGTAAGTCGGCATATTTGCCGGCCGGAAAATAACTGCG
>JBAXJV010000431.1:0-2474 GCA_037137675.1 bacterium
TGGTCGGGCTCCGGCGGCCAGCATGGTTTTAGCGGTTGGAACAATCAGGCGGATAACCGGCGGTTTGTCGGGAATCAAATCAAATGGAAGGTCGTTGGTAATTCTAGCTCCATCAAGGTCAACCGCCGTTAAATGGAACACGCTGCCGGAAGAGGCCACCCATCCACCGTTCCATACGAGGCCTCCATCGAACGATTCCAAAGGGATCACGGGGGCTGAATCAAGCGCCAGCACGCTTTGTGCGAGCGCCCGGTTGCCGCGCATTTTGAATTCGATCCGGGAGTGTTGCGGCACGCTCAGGTGAGCTTCCAGTCCGTTGGTTTCTCCAGCAGGCAAGCCAGTGTAGCCTGGAGGTATAATTCTGATTTCCAGAGATTTAATCGCTAATGGCGCAAGGGCCGTGATTTTAAACGGGTCGGAAGGCAGGGCGTCGCCGACCAGAATACGGTAGGTGGTGTCTGCTGTGATTCGAGGAATACGGTACGAGAAATCTGCGGTGCCACGGCCGGTCATAACGCCGATAAGCACGGAAGAGCGGGCGTCGTCCATTGGCCAGAGATCCAGCGTCACTTTTTGCCCGGCGTGTGCGCGCACTTTGCAGGAGATAATCAGCGGGTCACCGCGTAAAACCGAGAGATTGCCAGGTTGCACCGACATCAGCGTCGCGAGGGTTGCAGGAAGCCGGGGTGAGAATGGGTTCAGGATCCGCAGCATAGCCGTTGTCCAGGCCGGTCCGACCCAGAAGAAGGGCGCGGCTGTCAGCAGCGCAACAGCCACGGCCGTGCCATAAGCTCTCAGATAAACACGGCGGTTGCGCAGCCCGCGCAGGTTAATCGCATCCCATTCAGGGGTGCCACGATTAAGGTAGGCCTGCCGCAACGGCGAACGGTCGTTTTCGGATTGCAGCTGCACATAATTAATCAGGTGATTATCAAGCTGCGGAAACCCATGCTCAAGCATGGCGGCGATGGAGCTTTCAGTGCGACGGCGAAGCAGCGTCAATGCCAGGTGCAAAATGGCGAGCCCGGTCAGGCAGATCAAGATGCTGCATGCGGCAAGTCGCCCAGTTTTAGCGTATCTGAGCAGGAAGTCGGAAAGGCTGAGTAAACACAAAACAACCCCTAGCCCTGCTCCCCAGAGCAATGTCAGGAGCTCCGCTTTCCACAGGTTAACCGTCTGGTTAACCATTTTGAGTTGTTCGTGCATGGCCTGGTTAATTTATTTTTTCAAGATTCACGTCGTCAACAAATACATCGCCGTCCGAGCCACCAATGGCAACGATATGCACTACCAGAAATTGGATCTGCGCCAGATTCTTTTTTGCCATATCAGAGAGCTTGTCTTCTGGGAAAACCGTCGTGCCCTTCTGCCAGGCGGGACTTAGCGAAGCCATTGTGGCTGCTACCTGTTTGCCGAAGTAGACCTGACTGAACTTATAGCATTTGCGCAGTTCTGTGTTCTTGGGGTGGTCGTGCGGCGTAACACCGGGCGCCCAGCGGTAGGCCTCGATCAGTATCCGGCATGTCGGACCGGTGCTGCGTGCGTAAACGCTGAAGCGGAATTTCCCCTTACTGATGTCCACTGGAATCGGATAACTGTCAACTTTGACGCCCTGCCCGGGAACTTGCAATTCGAGATAGGTGCCATGTAAACGCAGCACGTGCTTACGGGTGCCGTCATTTTCGACCACCGAAATGAAGTTGTGATTATTGGTGTACCAGCTATCTCCCGATGCATCATAGATGTACCGCCAGCTGCTGAGAAAGTCCCCCGGGGCATCGAAGCTCCCGTTTGTGACCAGATTAACGCCGGCCAGAGCGCTGGATGACATTAAACAGCACAGCACAGCAATAAGCACAAGCCACCCGGATGTCTGTTTGCGTTTCATAGCGGACCCCCGGCCAATCAGGCCATGTTTCTCAGCTTTCTTATAATCCATTCTACAACCAAAAAGGACATCAGGCAAACTAGTACCACCCAGTATTGCCAGAGCGTGGAAAACTCCAAGCGTGTTTCCTGACGCGCAGTAACTTTAAGCCCTTCCAGCAGTTTATTGACTTCTGAAGGCTCACAAAACCGTCCATTGCTACCGGCGGCCAAATCCATCAACAGCTGCATGTTGATAGGGCGGGGGATGGTTTCCGGCGTAAAATCTTGAACATAGAACGAGTAGGGCGCAGACTCGATTTTTCTATTTTCGATCTCCACCCAGGCTGTTGCACGGTGCAAGCCCGGTGCTAGCGGCGCGAAGCTGACGCCATAGCCGGCATAGTTGTTGCCGGAAATGCTCAGGTCTTGTCTTGCCATGGCCAGTTGCAGGCGTCGGTCATCGGCAGCGCGGATTTCGCAGGAGATTTTCGCGTTGGCCGGCGGAACTTTTTCCTGGCCGCTAAAACGTGCCATCAGCCCTATGGTTTGCCCCATATAGAGGTCCCCCCGGTCGGCGAACAGGTCCAGCTCGTATTTTTCAAGGG
>JBAXJV010000432.1:0-2470 GCA_037137675.1 bacterium
GTTTGGGTGTTTCGCCTTGACCCAACGGCATGGCGGCTGTGCCCAAATTTTTCAGATGATGGTGCGTCAGTACCACCTTGGACAGGCAGTATTCGCCACGGCTCGGAGAGGCCACGGTTGCGGAGACCGACGAGATGTTGATGATGCGGGCCGGAAAGGCCGGATCCTTCCGCTTATTTGCGACCATCCGGTTGGCCACGGCCTGAGTCAGAAAATAGGGACCCTTGAGATTGATGCCCATGACAAAGTCATAGCTTTCCTCGGTCGCCACTAATATGTCGGCGCGCACTTTGGGCGCCACACCGGCATTGTTGACTAGAATCTGAAGCGCGCCAAACGCCTGTTCCCCGGCATCCAGAGCCGCATCGCGGTCGGCCGCACTGGTAACATCGCCGCGCCAGTAAAGCACGCTGGCGCCGGTGGCGCGCAACGTCTTCAGGTTTTCCTCGACCGCCGCTTCCGGCAACACGTCGAGGATAATGATGTCCCGGCCATCCTTAGCCAGGGCCAAGGCAATGCTGTGCCCGATGCCGCGGCCGCCCCCTGTAACCAATGCGTTCTTTTTCATTGCGATTGCCCTTTCCTGAATTTCCTGTGCATCAAAAGTGCCAGAACAGAGGCAAAAACGCAAGCGCGACAAAGGCTTTTAGTCCGGCCTGCAGCCTAACAGCCTAAACAACCTGAGCATTTAGCAGCTCCGATAGATGAGCCTCGACACAGTCGGCCAGGCCATCTGGAGCGTAGCCACCCTCCAGCACCGACACCACCCGCCCGCCGGCGCAGCTCTGCGCCAGTTCCAGTGTCGCGCGGGTGATCCGTCCGTAGCCCTCAGTCGTAATCGCGCACTGCGCAATGCTTTCGCCGGTGTGGCCGTCAAAGCCTGCAGAGATCAATAACAGTTGCGGCTGAAACCGCGCCAGGACTGGCGCAAGCTCGTCACGCAGCGCTTTCAATACATCCGCATCGGTCGCCCCTGAGTCCAGCGGGACATTAATCGTGGCTCCCACCCCGGCTCCGCCACCCCGTTCCGAGCTTAGTCCGGTGCCCGGATAAAGCGGCATCTGGTGCGTACTGAAGTAGAGCACATCGGGATCTTCCCAAAAAATGGCCTGCGTCCCATCGCCATGATGCACATCCCAATCCACAACCGCGATCCGCGTCAACCCATGCACGGCGCGCGCATAAGCCGCGCCGATGGCCACGTTGTTGAGGAAGCAGAAACCTTTGGCCGCCGCGCGCGACGCATGGTGCCCGGGCGGACGCACGGCGCAGAAGGCATTGGCAGCCTGCCCGGCAAGCACGGCATCCACGGCGGTCAGGACCGACCCGGCGGCATGGCGTGCGGCGTTCCACGTGCCGGGCGAGGCGATTGTATCCCCGTCGGCACGCCAGAGATGACCGTCGGCGCACTGCGCCTGCAAAGTGTCGAGGTAAAAAGGATCGTGTACAAGTTCAAGCACCGGACGCGGGGCCGGAGCGGCATCCAGACGCAGCAGGCGCGACGTCCAATCAGCGCGCTCGAGCCGCGCCAGCACCGTCTTAAGCCGCTGCGCGCTCTCGGGATGCCGCCGTCCGGTCAGATGTTCCAGGCAGGCCGCATGCGTGACCAGCGCCGTTGGCAGGTGACGTTCGCTCATAGTTGTGCTTCTTTCGGTCCCCTCATCTCTGTTCCGGCGGGACAAGCCCGCCGGGGACAGAATCCCCCTGCCGGCTTGCTCACCGCCGGGGACAGCATCCCCCTGCCGGCTTGCCCGGCAGGATGATCATGACTTGCCGACGATACGCCGGATGACATCCAGATCATACTCGCTGAAGGTCCCCACATAATACCCGTCCTGCCATGCCCGACACCCCGCCGCATGCGCCAGTCCGTTCTGAAATGCCAAGGCAATCGCCTCCGGCGACCGGGATATATCGCCCCGTAATGCCATGTGAACGTGGTCCGGCATAACGGACAGCGCGGCAATGCGGCATCCGGTATCGCCCGCTGCGGCAAAGGCCGCGTCGCGCAACTGCGCGAGTTTCTCGGGGTTCGTGATTCTGAAGCGGTCGACAACTACCAGGACCAGGTGCAGGTTGTACCAGTAGCGTCCACTGGCGGATTCTGATGGCCGGGCAAGGTCAACGTCGGGAGACCTCACCGTGAACTGCCGCATGATTGCCTCAAAGCGGGGGTCGGCGAAGCGCTCCTTGCCAACCTGTTTGCGGATGTAGCCGTCCACGTCCGGCGTGGTGTTTTCGCCGAGGCTGCGGAAGGACACCTTGCGACTGAAATCCACCGACGTTCCCGCCTTGCGTATTGCGTGTTGCAGGCGGCCCTTGGCGCGCTGACAGCAAAAGACGGGGCTGACCTGCGGCGTAACGCGGAAGAGTATCTGGACCTTGTCGGCGGTGGCATGCGCTTCGAGCAGGCGCAGGCCGTCGGGTTCCCATGTGGCTGCGGCATCGCGCGCGACGGCGGCGGTGGCGG
>JBAXJV010000433.1:0-2465 GCA_037137675.1 bacterium
CCTGTTATTTGTGAATGCATCTTTTCCAAGGAGAACGCGCACATGACGATTCGTCCGGCCCGATGGATATTGGTTATTGGCATGGCCCTGGCGGCCAGCGGTTTTTTTAACCAGGCGGTTGCGCAGGATGCGCCGGCGGCGCCGGCAGCCCCGGCGGTCGCGGCGGCGCCAGCCGCAGGCCCTGCGGCGGCCAAGCCCGGGCAGATGGTGCTGGAAGGCACTGCGCCCAAGCAGGCCGAAAGCCACAACGACATGAACTTTGTAACGATCGTCCTGCGTGCCGGCTGGTTCGGCGCGATGATCTGGGCGATGCTGTTCGCAGCGCTGGGAGTGGGCGTCTGGCTGATCGTGGATTCATATATGACGGTGCGGGAGGCCAAGATTGCGCCGCAGTCGCTGGTGGAAGAAGTGCGGCTGGCCATGGAGCAGGGCGATGTGCTCAAAGCCATCAACGTCTGCGATAAAAACCCCTGCCCGCTGGCGAACGTGCTGAAGGCGGGCTTTGCGAACGTCGAAGAGGGCTTTGACGTGATCAAGGACATGATCGGGATTGCCGCCGACCTGGAGAGCGAAACCGTCCTGCAGCGCGTGACCTACCTGAGCGTGATTTCAAACGCGACGCCGATGTTGGGTTTGATCGGAACGGTTCAGGGCATGATCTTCGCCTTCTTCAACCTTGGCACCACGGCGGCCGGCGCGGCCCAGTCGTCCATGCTGGCAGTTAATATTTCACACGGTCTGTGGGCTACCGCCATCGGGCTGGGAACCTCGGTGCCCGCGATGGTCTATTTCTTCTACTTCAAGAACAAGGCCATGCGGATCATTCTGCACATGGAGTCCCAGACCATGGATCTGGTCAAGGCGCTGCGCAACGTGGAAGTTGTCGCGGAATAGGCGCCTGGCGGCCTGTAGCGGGCCGCAGGGATTGACTGGCAAGGCGGTTGAACCGGAAGCAGTGAAATGCGTAAAGAAGAAGAAATTCCACTCAGCGGTAATCTGACTGCGATGATTGACGTGGTTTTTCAGTTGATCATTTTCTTTGTTTGCACCGTCAAGATGCAGGACGATTCCGTGGACGCGCGCATCCGCCTGGCGATGGCCCCGCACGGCGTCGCCGTGGCGACGAAGAACCCGCTGCAGGTGACGATTGACGTGGACAACCGCGGGCGTATTTTGCTCGGGAACTCCCTGGTGGAGCCGAACGTGCTGCGGGCGATATTGAAAAAGGCCGTGGCCGACGCACACCAGGCGGTGCCGATTATCATCCGGGGCGATGCCAAAGCCCCGCACAAGGACATCCGGCGCGTAATGGATGTCTGCACCGAGGCGGGGCTGTGGAAGCTGGAGTTTGCGGCGTACAAGGAGAAGGGCTAAGCCCTGCGATATGGCCACCAGGAAGCGACGCGGCGGTTCGTTTACGGCGGGTGAGCTGAACCTGACGGCCATGATTGACGTGGCCTTTCAGCTGCTTTCGTTTTTCATTATTTCCTCGCGCCCGCAGGATGTTCTGACCAACCTGGATGTTTCGCGGCCGGCGCCGGACGCGCAGACCAAGGCGGACCAGGACCAGCCCATGATCCGGGTCTCCGTGTTCACGGACGGCTATCAGATTAACGACAAGAACGTGACCTGGGGGACGCTGGCCGGGCTGATGGCGAAGCTGGCCGAAATGAGCAAGACGCAAACGATCGTGATCAGCTCGGTGGCGGATGCGCCGCACGAGAGCCTGATCCGGGTGATTGACCTGTGCGCTCAGGTGGGCTTGAAAAACGTCTCCGTAATGAGTCTCTAAAGGAGGGAGGTGCGCATATGAGCCGTAATTTGCAGGACATATTCGCTTCGAACTCGTTTCTGAAATACTTCCGTGATCTGTCGGCGGGCTTGCGCTCGCCGAAGGATTCAGGCGCGTATCGTTACGCGATTTTCCAGGTTCAGCGGGTGCTTATCCCCGGCTCCAGCACGCTGCTGTTTCTGGTGGGCATGATCAGCATGGCGGTGCTTTTCGGTAAAAAGGGCGGCGCCGAGCAGGATGTTACGATACCTGTCACGGTGATGGTGGCGGAGAAGATAGACCTGGACAAGCTGGACGTTGAGATCAAGCCCGAGGAAACTCCGATTGTGCCGACCGATGTGCCGCAGAACGATGCGCCGGTGGTGGGCGCGGTAAATTCTGCGCCTGGCGCGGGCGGTGGCGCCGAGCAGGGCTTTGCCGGCTCCGGCGAGCTGGCGGAGCCCGGCGCGGTCCTGGCGCCGGTGATGACCAAGAGCCCGCTGATTCTGAAAGGTCTTTACGCGAACCGCGGCAGCGGCGGGGCGCGTGCGGCGGCGCGGCGCGCGCATGGTGGCTCGCAGTCCGGCGAAGACGCGGTGCTGCGGGCGCTGCGCTGGCTCAAAACCCATCAGGACGATAACGGGGCCTGGGCTAAATCCGATCCAACGCATCCGCCCGCCATGGCGGGCCTCGC
>JBAXJV010000434.1:0-2453 GCA_037137675.1 bacterium
TGATGCAACGAAACATTCTGCCCGCTCTGCAAATCGCGCAGGGACTGCCCCGACATTTGCTGCTTGGCGTTCACGTCCTGCACCAGGTTCCCCAACAGGCCCGAGAAAGACGAATCCGCCGGCTGCGTCTCCGCGGCGATGCCGGCTGGCTGGCTGGCATTGAGTGCCCGCAGCTCGGCCGTGGGAATGGATACCCCCAAACCCCCGGCTTGGTCGGCCGGCGCCGACGGCATCGCCGACCACATCTGGCGAATGGAGGCTAGGGGGTTCATTCCAGTTCAGATTGGGGATGGCCGCCGGATGCTCAGCCCTTGCCAATGGACAACGCCTGCATCGCCAGACTGCGGCTGTTCTTGAACACCGCCACATTCGCTTCGTAAGTCCGAGACGCCACGATCATATCAGCCATTTCCTCATAGATGTTCACGTTCGGAAGTTCCACCATCCCGTTCTCGTCAGCGTCGGGGTGTCCCGGCTGGTAAATCGCCCGTCCCGGGCGCAGATCTTCCTGGGGGCGGCCGGCGCGGGGGACCGCCAGCGATTGGCCGCGGCCGTCCTCCGCTTGCGCGCGCTGCAGCACCGCCTCGAAACCGACCTGCTGACGGTGATACGGGCGGCCGTTCAAACCGTGCGTGGTGTTGGCGTTGGCAATGTTCTGGGCGATGACTTCCAGCCGCGTGCGCTCCGCGTCCAACGCGGCGGTGGTGCTGGGAAGGCTGGCAATGAAGCTAATCATAAAGCGGTTCAGGATTTGCCGGTGATGGCCATGCGCAGTTTTGCCAGAGACGCGGTGACTATCCGGCTTTGGATGGTGCCTTCCAGGGTGTTCTGGCTCAGTTCGACCAATTCCCGCTCGAGGTTCACGGTGTTGCCGTCGCGGTTCACCGGAAGGGCGCGCGCGTCCTTGGCAATTTGCGGACGCAGCGAGTTCAGCCGGTTGGTATCCCGGCCGGCGATGGCGCTTTGTAGCTCCGCGCGAAACGAGGGCGCAAGATCAACCCGCTGGTAGTGGGGCGTCTCGGCGTTGGCGATGTTGGTCGCAATCGCGTCATGCCTCACCATGGTGGCGTCCAGCATTCTCTTGGCCCCGAGATATCCTGGTTGGTTGAACAAAGCGTTGATCATAAAATGCCTGCCTTTCGCTAAGCAATAGATGTGCCGCTTTGAAAAATGGCTGAAATGCGTGGCTTTTTGGGCCGCGACCTGGTCCGAGGGGGGCAAAATCGGCTCACCCTCCACTGAGGGAGGAAAAAACCTCCCACCGCCCGCTCTGGAGGATCGGCAAAGGTTATCCGCGCCGGAAGAATGGCCGTTTCGAAGGCGAACTACCACCAGCCAACGCTAACTCCGGGCGAATAGGGCTTCGCGACCGTTGCCGACCACGAAGTTGCCGGTTTCGACGGAAGAATTCCCTTTAATCAGGTTGGGGTTTCGAGACCGTTGGGGCGGGTAGCTTAAGGATCTCGAGGTGGCCGGTCACCAAATCGTATCGGGCCGGGACAACCAACAGTTTCCCTTTATTCACCGCTTCCTTGAGGATGGGCTCGGAACGCGTCAGCGTCTCCGCGATGCGCTGAGCATTGGCACGAACCACGTTCTCCACTGGGTCTCCCGGCAGGTTCTTGACCTGCTTCACCACCGGTTCAATCGCCTCCACCAAGCTGTGAATGTGGCCCGACGCCTCTCCGCCCGCCACGGCGGCCGAAATCGCGCCGCATTTCTCGTGTCCAACCACAAGTACCAGAGGCACATGCAGATGCTCGACCGCATACTCCATACTGCCGATCACGTGGTCGTCCAGGATGTTCCCCGCATTGCGAATCACGAACAAATCGCCCAAACCTTGATCCAGAAGGAGTTCCGGGGCGACCCGCGAATCCGAACAGGTCAGCACAATGGCAAAGGGAGACTGCCCCTTGGCCAGCTCGGCGCGGCGCTGAATCGTCTGATCGGGGTGCGTCGCCGTTCCGGCCACATAGCGCTCGTTACCCGCGATTAAACGCTGCAGCGCTTGATCGGCCGTTAGGCCGGATTTGCTGACCGCACTCGCTGGAGCGGTTGCCTGCGTTGTCACCAGTGCAGCCACCGGGCCAGTGGCATCCTCGGCCTGGCTGTGCCAGCAACCGCTGCCAACCAGGGCGGCAATGGCTGACACTCTCACCCACTGCCGTCCGATTCTAGCTTCGCGAGTTCGGTAGAGCCTAAACATATTGGTTCTCTTCAGCGGGAATCAAACAGTGAAGCGAATGGTTTCGCAAGTATATCCCGCCCGCTTCCGACATGCGCGGACAGTTTAGCTTAGAAATCCTTGAAATCACCTTCCAATGGAATTCCCGAGCGACCACCGGTGGTGGCTACGGCCCGCTCCGCTGACCGCGACCCGCCAGTCACCGTGGTGTGGCCATGCCCGTTTCCCCCCCCGTAGTCCGTAGTCCCGTAGTCCCTTCCCTCAC
>JBAXJV010000435.1:0-2453 GCA_037137675.1 bacterium
CTGGATCGACCGGCGTTAACATTGTCTCGTCCGACAAAGGACGTCGACGTGATTGCCGAGGTCGTAACGAGAATACAGTACACGAATACAGCGCCCTGTTTTCTGGCCACGAAGATCGAGGCGTTCAAGGATCGCGGAGATCAGGACTACATGGCGAGCCACGACATCGAGGACATCATGACGGTCGTGGATGGGCGCGAGCGCTTGAACCACGAACTTCAGGGTGCGCCAGATGATTTGCGTTTCTTCGTGGCCAGGTCGGTGGCTGGGTTTCTGGCCGACGGACACTTTCTCGACAGCCTGCCTGGACACTTACCGCCAGACCCGGCGAGCCAACAACGACTACGCACGTTGCGGGCGCGACTTGAGGCGATTGCCTCACTGCCAGCATCACGGTCGTGACCTACGTCACGACTTGTGACGGAAGCCCGTCGTATCAATTATGGTCAACTCGCCTCCACACATTTGCAAGACGCTCGGCCGCCGCTTCAACCGCCACAACACCTTGACGCTCGTCACCCGCAGGCGTAGCCTCTAACAATAATTACGACGCACCTGGCGTGAATAAATGACTCCGCCAAGAAAGATACGATGTGGAAAACAATTGTAAAATACTACTGTGTTGACTGGATTGCATTGATATTGAACGCAGTGGCCATTTTCATGCTCGGGAAAAAGCAAAGATCCGGATGGTCACTTGGCATCGTTGCGAATATTGCCTGGATTGCGTTCGGCCTCCTTGCGCACAGCGTGGCGACGGTGACTGCTTGCAGCATTTTCGTTGCTCTGAACGTAAAGGGCTGGTGGAATTGGCGAGCAGAACACAATTAAGTCCGGCCTGACCGCTCCAATTTCCAAATCGAACGGGCCTGCGGCCGGCCAATCCAACCCGCGCGTCAACGCGACGAGCATCGTGCGCCAACGCGGAGAGCAAGGCGGCGCAAGCGCCGCTGGCTCACAGGCAAAACGCCACTCACCGCCTGCCCTGAGCCATGTCGAAGGGCAGCGCACCAAATCAATCCCGGTCCCGCATCTCCGAAGTTCCGGAGTTGCGAGACCCCGGCGCGCAAGTCCGGCAGAACGCGCCTTCGGCGAACCTGCCGGACTCGCGCGCCGAACCCAACACTAACCGCCCCTTCGTGCTCTTCGATTTTTTTCGTGGTGAATCTTCTCCGCGCCTCCACCCCGCCGCCCCCTTACGAAAACCAACCTATTTTAGCGGAAATGTCCGCTATCATGTGGAAAACCGACGAAAAGCGACAAGTGCAACGCCATTTCGGCCAAAAGTGCCTTGACTTGTTGTAAATACAGCGTACTTTCGGCCTTATCAACCCCTCGTTTCAAGGAAATCGGACAGGGGTCCATAATACGTTCGCATAAGTCATCGAAAAGATGATTGATCATGTTCACATATATGGTAACCTCCCCTCATGAGAGAAATCAAGTTCTACGCCACTTCAACAGGTCGTTGCCCTGTTCAAGAGTACCTTGACGATCTGCCGGACAAGACCGTCCAAAAGATTGCCTGGGTGCTGCGAGTGGTTCGGGACTTGGATCGTGTGCCGGCCAACTATTTCAAGAAGTTGGTCAACACGGACGACATTTGGGAAGTCCGTGCTGATGTTGGCCGTAACACGTTCAGATTGTTGGGGTTCTTTGACGGGCAGGCGTTGATCGTATTGACCCATGTGTTTCAGAAGAAAACCCAACAGACACCGCCCGCCGAGATCCGGCTGGCGGAGGAACGCAAAGCCGATCACATAAGACGGAGGTAAAGCCATGGATGATCTAGAGAAATACATTGAGAAGCGGAAAAAGCGGTCCCCCGCTTTCGCGGCTGGATTTGAAACCGGATACGAGCAGTTTAAGATCGGGCTTGTCCTACGCACAGCCCGCGAAAAGGCGGGACTGACCCAGGATGAGGTTGCCGTGCGCCTGAGCACAAAAAAATCGGCCATTTCCCGGATTGAGAATCATGCGGAGGACATCCGCTTGTCCACACTGGAGAAGTTTGCTGAGGCTATTGGCAAACGGTTGACTCTGAAAATTGCCTGATAGATGAATCCATAAAATGCGAACCACACAATTCTGGCTATCGTCGCTCCGCTCCTCAGCCAGATTGTGAACGTAAGGAGAGACGAGTGATGAAAAAAAACGAATGAAAAGCACAACGGTAGCAATGAAGCAGGCATGAAGACTAGAACCCTTGCCATCATCATTCTCAGTTGCACCGTGTGCGTCGGTGCGGCAATAGCTGGCAATTTGGAATGGGCTGCACAAAAGGTCAAACGTGCCGCAAGTGATTACGAAAGTGCTTATGGGCAATATCAGCAGGCGGAACGTGCGTACAATCAGGCGGTCCAAAAGGCCAATAGTGCCAAGCGCGAATATGCAGACGCAGGCCACGCGGGGTTGGGGCCACGTCGAAGCTCCCTTGGACCGTGCCGAAATTG
>JBAXJV010000436.1:0-2452 GCA_037137675.1 bacterium
CCCTTTCTCATCTCCCGATCCATCTGGCAGCCCTGTGTCAGTGGCCAAACTGACTTCCGACTCCTTGTGTGTGTCTGCCTTTTTACGGATATCGAGCGTCTCGATATCACGTTGCATGGCGGCGAAACATTCGGGACACAGTCCGTGCGTAAGCAGAGCCAGAGAATGATCGCCGAGATAATCGTCCATTTGCTCCCACTTCTCCGTACTCAGGCGGATACGGTGGCAGGTCGCGCAAATCGTCAGCAGTCCGCGAATAATATGGCGCTGCTGTTCATAGGTATGTCCGACCGTGATCAGCGCGGTGACCGAAATGCCGATTGTCAGCGTCCAGGCATGCAGCAGGTTCGGAGGTCTGGGTGGGGCGTGCAGCCATAGCGCCGACAGGTCGTAAAACTCGCCGACCCACACCAGCAGCACCAGCATCAAAAAACAAAGCCCCTGCCACATCGCCACGTACAACAACGCGTCCCGCTTACGCAGCCGGCGTACGTGTGCGTGTGGCTTCATACGGTCCGCCCTTTAGAGCTGCTACACGCTTCGCACTCTAAAAGAATTCAGGGCTGCTCGCCAGATGCCGCACTTTGCGGCGTGGATGCCAGCGGCCCCTTGACCACAGCTTTCTTGCGGAGTCCTTCAAGGAAAACCTCGAACTTATCCTTCTGCCCCTGGCTCTTCAGATACACGCGAATCTTGGTGCGCACCTCATCAAGCGGCGTGATCGTGGCCGGGCTATGCTTGACAACCTGGATGATGTGAAAACCGAAGGGCGTTTCGACAACCGGGCCAATTACATCCGGCGCCTGGCCGAAGGCCGCGTCTTCGAACGGCTTCACCATCTGCCCGCGGGCGAAGCTTCCGAGATCGCCACCGCGCGCCTTGCTCGGGCAATCCGAGGTAGCCATGGCCGTTTTGGCGAAGTCCAGCTTGCCTTCCACCAGCTGTTTTTGTATCGCTTCGGCGTCGGCCTTACGCGCCGCCTTCTCGGCTGGCGTGGCGCTTTCTTCCACCTTCAGCAGAATATGGCGAGCCTGCACGGTCTCAGGAGAGGCAAAGCGATTAGTATCGGCTTTGTAGAAAGCTTCCACGGCGGCATCGTCAGGATCCGCAACCGGGCATGCGGCATCCACGAGTTTTTTCATGCGCAACTCGGAAACAAGGTTGCCGCGAAAATCCACCATCGAAAGGCCGTCTTTGGCCAGCGCAGTTTCGAGCGTCATGCCGGCCGGCAGAGTTGACTGGATTTCATCAATCGCCTTTGTCACATCGGCGTCCACGACTTCAATCTTCCGGCGGTCGGCTTCCTGACCAAGCAGCGTGCGCACAACAAAACGATCGGCCACTTGCTGCCGGAATCGCGGCATAAGCTGTGCTTTCTGCTCGGGGTTCAAATTCGCCTGCCCGCCGAGCATGCGCTCAATCTGCACGTCGGCCTCACCCGCCGTTAGCGTGACGCCGCCTACATCCACCAGCACAGTTGCCGGGGCCATGGGCTTTAAATCAGCTGCCGGCAGTTCCAGAACTGCCGACGTCTTCTTCGTCTTGCCTGCGTCCGCCCCGGGTTTATCCTTGGGCGTACACCCGATGGCCGCGCTCAGCACCGCCACCCCAGCCATTGTCACAATGCCCATTACCATCCCATGTTTTAAGCTTACATTCTGCATATTGACACCTCACTGCGGTTTTCCGGCCTAACTCCCCGGACGAAGCGCCCAGCTCCATTACCAGGGAAAAACGCCATTATATCCCCATCCGGCCAAGAAAGCCAGCGCGATTTCGTCAGTTAAATTGACTTTCGCCAAACAGACGATCGAGGTTCTCGAACGGGCTGACAATCGGCGATGGCGCGCGTGCCCCGCTCCTGTCCGCAACGTCGCCCATGCCCTTAAAGTTTCCGGCATCGTGAGCGTCATCGTGACAGTAAACACATAGCAGCTCCCAGTTGCTCCCGTCCGGAGGATTGTTTTCGTGGTTGCGATCCTTGTGATGGACTGTGAGTTCACGCAGCCGTTTCCCGGAAAACTCGCGTCCGCAGCTCCCGCAGAGATGCGGAAACAATTTAAGCGCCCGCATCCGGTATCCCTGCTGCCTCAAATCCACGTCGCGATGAAGCTCGTCGAGTAATTGGGCCTTTCGCCCGGCATCCGGCTGAGCTCTGGAAGCTGACATATAAACCCGTCTCAAAACCAAAATCTGCTGAAATCTAAAATTCTGAACCCGAAGCAGTGCGTCGGCATCCAAAAACGTCAGCTTACCGTCACGCATCACCGGCAAGTCCTCGCACAGCAGCACGTCGCCTTTTCCGTCGAGGGCCGATATCCCACCAGTGATGCCAGGATCAATTCCGCAGGTAATGATAAATTGCCCCTTGACAAATGTTGCCCAGCAGTTAACCTAGCACAAATCGAGCACTGAGGGAATACGCAGATGGACAAGACCGACCGCAACGAAC
>JBAXJV010000437.1:0-2447 GCA_037137675.1 bacterium
CCACCGTCGTCGCCACCACCAACAACAACAACAACCTGACGGTGACAGGACCCGGATCGAAATTGGTCAACGCCGGCAATATGTACATAGGACAAAACACAAATTCCGGAAATCAGCTCCTGATTGCCAACAGCGGCGCTGTTTACGCTGCTGTCGCTTACCTCTACGGCAGCAGCAGGGCCACGGTCTCCGATGGCGGCTCCATCTGGTCCAATTCCAGTACGCTCATCTTCGATTCAAAACCAGGGGCGAGCCAGGTGATCGTTACGAATGGCGGCACGCTCTGCAGCGCGGGCGGGACCTTTGGCCAAACCGCTGCCCTTACGGCCACCGGCAACCAGGTCGTCGTGACCGGCACTGGCTCCGTATGGATTTCCAAAGGCGGCCTCAGCGTCGGCAACAACAACTTTGCCAATGGCAACCAGTTGGTGGTCGACAGTGGCGGGGCAGCCTATTTCCTCGGCACGATCAATATCGGCCCGGGCACCGGCAGCAGCAACAACCTGGTTCTGGTCACCGGCGTCGGCTCCGTCGTGTCGAACAACGCGGCCATCACCGTCGGATACCAGGGCGTGAACAACCAGCTGATCATCACCAACGGCGCGACGCTGACCAGCCTGAGCGGCAGCATCGGATATAATGGGAATGCCAGTTACAACACCGCGGTCGTCGCGGGGGGCGCCGCCACTTCCGTCTGGAACGTCGGCGGCGCGCTCGCTGTCGGCTTTGGCAACGACACTCCCAGCACCGGCAACGTCCTGCGTGTGGAGGCGGGGGGGATCGTAACGAATGTCACGACAGTGGATGTCGGCAGAGGTAGAGTTTCCACCGACAACAGTCTGGTCATCGCCAACGGCGGCATGATGCGTTCCTCGGGGCTTGTCAACATCGGCAACAACACGGCGGGGGCCGGCCGCAACACCATTGTGGTCACCGGCGCCGGCTCAACCTGGACCAACACGACGGGTGGCGTTGCCTTCCCGCCCGCAGGCGTCGCCGGCATCGGCAACAACCTCACGATTGCCAATGGCGGTCGCTTCGTCGACACCGGCAACATCCTGGTCAACAGCTTCGGCAGCACCTTGGCCGTGACCAATGGCGGAACGCTCATCGTGGCGGGGGCTTATGACATGTCGCTTGCCAGTACTGCCGGCGGCGGCAATACCGTGCTGGTGATCGGCAACGGGTCGCGCATGACCGGACTCCAGAACATGACGGTGGGAGGAACCGGTAACGGCGGCAACAAGGTCATCGTCTCCGATGGCGGCGTGATGAATAACTCAAGTTCCGGCAACAACTACATCGGGTATGGGCCGGGGAGCAACAACCAGTTGATCGTTACGGGGACGGGCTCCGTCTTTTCCTCAGTGAGCGACATTACTCTGGGCTACAATACCAATACCTCCATCGGCAACAGCGTTTTGGTTACCAATGGCGGGCAGGTCATCCTCGGCACTCCCGCCACCTCAAAGGGCGTAGCGGCAGGCCGGGTTGGTTCATCCAATAACACGGTTCTGGTCGGCAGTGGCGGGCTGCTCGAATGCTACAGCCTGAGCGCAAACGGAGGCGGCGGGAGCGGCAACTCAATCAGCAACATCGGCGGCGTAATCCAGTTCTATGGCGTCACGCCGACGATCTCGCCGGGCGTGTTCGGCGCGATCGGTGTCAGCAACGGCGTTGTCTCGTTCCGTGGCGTCACCACCGCCGATGTGTTCTGCAATCAGAGCACCAAGCCGCTTAATTCCACAAACAAGATGGTCTGGTCGGGTGCGAACGGCTTCCGGCTGAACACGGCAACCAACTCGGCCGGCCAGAACTACACGTTCACCGATACCATGGGCCCGACCAACTTCGCACGCCTCGAACTCTTCAATGGGTCGAGGTACAACGGCAACGTGACGATCGGCAGCGGCGGGACGTTGGGGACGTCGTCGGGGACCAACGGCAGTTTGAGGATCAGCGGTAATCTCACGGTATCCGGCGGGACGTTGGCCATGACCTTGGGGGGGCCGGATGATGGTGTTTCCGTGACGGGCGTCGTCAACCTGGCAAACGCGACGTTGCAGGTGACGCTAGGCGGGGATCCAACCAGCCTCTATCCGTTCCATTTGGTTCGGGCGGCGGGTGGCCTGAGCGGCAGATTCGGCACTAGTCTGATCCAGGCGTCCTACGGCGGCACAAACTACACGATCGGCGTCAACTATTCAGGCACCGACGTCGTTCTGATTCAGGGGACCAAGGGCTCGATCTTCAGCATTCGGTAGGTTGCCGAAGGGGAGGGACGGCGTGTCGCCGTCCATGGCGCGCAGCATGCGCGCCCTCCCACAGGTTGGGGTGATAACTCGCCTTGGGAGTGCGCTGTGTCCAAACCCGTCTATGTCATCAAGTCGTATTGATTTCAGCCACAACCTTGAGCCATGCACCGGTCTTCAAAACCGCTGCCAGGG
>JBAXJV010000438.1:0-2444 GCA_037137675.1 bacterium
CTCGTTCGTTTCCATGGTGTTCGTTTCGTCGTGTGTCCGGCTTACGACAGGTAGATTCGATCCCCTGCCCCCTCCCAATATCCAAAAAAACTTCCGCCGTACAACCGCGACATATTCCCACACCTCCGCCCGTCTGGTCAACTTCAGCTTCGTGGCGGATAAAGTATTCGAGGTTTTTCAGAGGGAGGGGTCATGGTTCGGTGTTCTGAACCCTGACCCCCTGAACCATGGTTTCTCAGAGGAAGCTGACCGCTGTCGTAAAAGCCGCCTGCAGCCCTCCTGAACCATCACTGCTCGATGTGAGCAAACTTATCGTTTTGTCCTGAAGACGTTTTTGCTAAAATTCGCCACACAAATGGCAACTACTCTAACACCAGACACTGAACACCGGACACCTGCGCGGCTACATACCGGTCAGGCTTGTTTACTGGTTTTTGATCTCGACGGCACGCTGATAGATTCCGAGCGCGATCTGGGTGCCGCCGTCAACCTGACGCGCGCCGATTTCAAGCTGCCTCCGTTACCGCTGAAAATCATCATTGGCCATGTTGGGAACGGCGGGCGGGTGTTGCTGGAGCGGTGCCTGGCGGACGCGCCGGTTGATCTGGATGACGCCTATGCCCGCTGGAAAACTCACTACCGCGAACACCTCACGATCGAAACCACCCTCTACCCCGGTGCGGCAGAGGGCCTGCCTGAACTCGCCGCCGCCGGCCACACGCTGGCCATTGCCACCAATAAACCGCAATCAGCCAGCGACTTGATCGTACGCCACTTCGGCCTCGCCTCATTTTTTCACAGCGTGCTCGGCGGCGGCGGCCCCATCGCGCTTAAGCCCGACCCTGCAATGCTCGAAACGCTGATGGCGCAAACCGGATTTGCACCTGAGCAGACATGGATGATCGGCGACAACTACACCGACCTGGAGTGCGCGCGGCGGGCAGGCGTTCGCAGCATTTTCCTGACCTATGGATATGGCGAAACGTGCGGCGAAACGCCAACCCTTACGCTTACGTCATTCGCCGAAATAACGGCCATGTTTGTTTGAGGTCAGTTAAACTACTGGCACAAAGGCTGCCAGATGGACCGGAAAACGCGACACAGCCACTCCGCTCCCGTCCTCAGCGCTGCCCCAGCCCGGCAATGGCTTCGCGAAAAGCGCGCGCTTCAGCGGGGGCGATTTCCGGAGCTACCACGGCCAGGCTGCATTGTGGAGCTGTGAATACCGTCTGCGCCAGAGCGAGCACTTCGGCGGTAGTCACGGCTTGCAACGCGGCGATTTCATCTTCAGGTGTGGTTCGCGGCACGCCCGCCATGGCTTGCTCGCCGGTCCAATTCATCTGGGGCGTCGTACTCTCCAGGCTGAGCCGGAGCTGACCCACGGCATATTCCTTGGCACGGCGAAGCTCGATGGCGCCAACCGGAACCCGGCACACGCGCGTCAGCTCGCGGGCGATCAGCGCCACTGCCCGCCCGGGCCGCCCGCGCTCCAGTCCGGCGGTGATCACAAAGGCGCCTGTGTCGCTCATCAAATGCAAGCCGGACTGAATCGCGTAGGCCAGCCCGTGGCGTTCGCGAATCACCTGAAAAAGTCGCGAGCTCATGTTCTCGCCGAGCACCACGCTCAGCACACGCATGGCATAGCGCCGCCGGTCACGCCGTCCGAACAGTCGCACACCCAGCGCAATGTTGACCTGTTCGACTTCTTTGCGCCGCACGCAAAGCAGCGTCTGTTCCACACGCGGAGTGACCGCAGCAAAACGCGGCGCCTCTCCGGCCGCACGCCAGCCGCGCAGCATTTTGCGGGTGTGCTCGACACAGTCCGCATGTTCAACCCGTCCGGCAAAAGTCACCACCGTTCCCGCAGGCTGATAGTGCCGCGCGAGGTAGGCCTTGAAATCCCGCCGTCGTAACGCGGCTACTGTTTCCGGCGTACCGGTCAGCGGCCGCCCCACAGCATGCCCGCGCCACATCTGCTCGCCAAGAATTTCTTCAACAAGCTGCTGCGGCTGGTCGCGATACATCGCAATCTCTTCGAGAATCACGCCGCGCTCGCGCTCGATTTCGTCCTCTGCAAGCAGCGCATGGCGGTACATGTCGCCAAGCACTTCCAGCGTCTCCCAAGTCCAGGCCGCTTCCACGCGGGCGTAGTAGCAGGTTGATTCTTCCTGAGTAAAGGCGTTGAGATACCCGCCGCGTCCCTCAACGGCCTGAGAAATAGCACGCGCCGTACGGGTCGGCGTACCTTTAAAAAGCAGGTGCTCGATGAAATGGCTGATTCCCGAAAGCGCCTCAGCTTCATCGCGCCCGCCCGCCCGCGCCCAGAAACCGAGGCTGACGCTTTCAACATGGGGCATTTCGGCCGTGACCACCCGCACACCGTTTTCCAGAACCGTCTCAAACACACGCATCAGCATGGCTTCACAAACCCTGTTGTTTCATCA